>JBBRGD010000475.1:0-1511 GCA_038241065.1 Flavobacteriales bacterium | reverse complement strand
TGATCCTCGGTTTTTAAGAGTTTGGTAGGGTTTAATATTTCAAATATTATTTCCCCGTTCGGAATCTCATAATTGGGTTCAAAAGTCAAAATTATTGTATCGCCTTCCAATTTATATTCCCCAATCCAAAGAATGTCGGTTAGCATAATTTGAACCTTTTTGTCTTCTAAAAAATCCAATTGCTGATGACAATTATAAAAAAAATCGGGTTCGGGTTGAGACGCGATGCACTCTTCTTCTGTTTCAAAATAAAGATGAACGAAGGTTTTGTTTTTAAATATATTTTCCCTTCCCGTGATCGTATTCTTTGAACAAGCTGAAAACACAATCAGAATTAATAGAAAAATCGTACTTTTTGGTTTCATTTCAATAGAAGTTTAAGACCTAAAAACATTCCTCTAATATACTGAATATCAATGAACAAATGAGAATTAATCAGGGGAATTTAATGGAAAAGGATACTGACTTATTCAGAATAGCCAGAAAAGTTATATTAATATTCCATTGAAACCAGCATTAATTCGGGTTCAGCCAGAACGGGGCGTTCTATCTTTTTTTCTGCCCCCAGCAGGTATAATATAAATCCCGGGCCAGATCTAATCCTACCAACTTCCCATTCAAAATCATCTTTATTATCGAGTTCGTTAATCAGCTTTTTCATTTCCTCTACAGAATAAGTCCTTAGGGAGGAAACCATCCCATCCCACCACACAAAAAATGGAACCAGGGGAATTACATAAGTAAATAATAACCGTCGCAATTTGAAAGGTTTTATAAATAAAGTCGTCAATAAAACCGAAACAGGTGAAAGAAACATAGCCAGTAAACTTGCAAAAGTTCTTTCCTGCCCTTCAAATATCGCTATAGGATTTTTGGAATTTACAGCATTCTGTAATATTTTTTTGGCATCCTTCGGCTCAAAGTGATGAAAAGTGAGAAAAAGGGTTCTAAGCCCTTTCAGGTTTCCGGGAATGTTCCGCGCATCAACAGGAGTTTTGATATAGTAGATATTGCCGGCCTTTTTTTTCGCGATTTCAAGTGCATCAATATTTGGAAAATAATCTGTAAGTAAAATTTTAAGTCCGGGATTTTGTGTTTTCAGGACTTTATTTAATTTCAAGATTGGGCCTCCCCCTCCGGAACCCAGGTCGACGATTTGAGTTGTTCCGCTTTTTTCCAAAACTTTTTGCAGAATGGGAATAACAGGATGAAACATATTTGTATGGTTGGATAAAAACTGTAAAAAATCGGATCCATAATCTCTCAGGAAATCAGGAAACCAATCCAGGTCTTCAAATTCAAATAAATGTATTCTTCCCATTTCTTTATTTTCAAATTTCTATTTGGATCTTGAAAGAATTTATTCCAATTCCTATTATATAATTAAGTTACAGAATTTCAAACAATAAAAAATGAGTAATAAGTAAAATAAAACTGTATTGGGTTTGTAGGGAAAAGTGATCTTTTCGGAAGTAAAGAGAAAAAGATCTGACTAAATATTTTAAAAAAAA
>JBBRGD010000474.1:0-1513 GCA_038241065.1 Flavobacteriales bacterium | reverse complement strand
AAAAAATATATGTTCGCTATAAATAAGGTAAGTAGCGGAGAAAGGCATAAAGCAAGACCCAAATTGATTAATGATCCTGATGTAGTTACAACCAATAAACCAATAATTATCAGGGATAAAATTTGCGATATTAAATCAATTAAAGATGCTTTTGCAGGTTCTTGATCTGCTGTAATTATGGTGGTAATTATCTTAAAAACAAATTGAAAGCAGAAATAGGTGAAAACGATTAAAACCAAGGATGACAGTTCCGATTTGTATACGCCCGATAAATTAAGCATATCACTCCAGTCCAAAAATGGATTCACCAATAAAAATATACCCCAAACACTCAGGAAAACGATACTAAGTATTGCATAAGCCGTACTTACAAAAACCTGTGCGCTATCATCATCACCATTTGCTTTTGCCTCGGCAAACTTATTTCTTAATCCTTGGGTAAGACCAATATCAAAAAAACTGAACCAGGCAACAATTGAACTAATGGTCAACCAAATTCCATAACGATCGGCATTTACATAGTTAATAGTTAAGGGCACCAGCACTAAACTAATTCCAATACTTCCACCTTTAATTAAAATTGAGGCAACTATATTTTTTTTTGCTTTTATGCTTCGTTCCTGACCATTATTAAGGTGTTTCTGAAAATAAGCGAATAAAGGCGCAAAATACCTGTTCATCATAAATTTAAAATTTCTTTCTTAAAAACAATAATACCTCTTTTACGGCAGCATAACCCCAACCCCAAAAGATTCAGTATATATTGAAAACAAATAACAATTCTGACGCCTTTTAAAAAACAATAGTTCAAGAATATTCTTCCCCTTCATAAATTTTTCTTGAGAAATGAAGAAAATCTTTTTTTAAACCACACTTTCTTTTTGTGGATGAACATGGAAATTAGAGTTCTTTATTAAAGTATTTGCATGGGCGAGCATTTCACTTGAGAAGGCAGTGGAATTATATATTTCACGACTTAATCGCTGACCTTTTTCCCCCATTTCTATAGCCTTTTTTGGATTATTTACTAAAAAATTAATAGCCTTTTCCCAACCAGCTACATCATGATAATCAACCAATATCCCAATTCCTTCTTTTTCTATATTAAATGAAAAGGCTTTGTTATTGGTAGAAATTATAGCTTTTCCTGCTGCCATGGCTTCAAAAACTACCGTGCTGCCATAGGGGGAGAAAAAGCAAGTTTCTTCAAGAGGAATCGCTACGGCCAAACAATTATAATATTCTTTACGAAGCTGGCCGGTAGAGGTCAAACCTGGGGTTATAGAACTATCTATATATACATTTGACGGGATTTTAGTTTTTAGTTCACTTTCAAAATTGGGTCTAGCAGTTATATGAAGGTCAAAATCAATATTTTTAAAAGCATTTAATAAGGTATTATAGTCTCGCGCACTCCCGCCGGTTGAATAAATAAAATCTAATTGTGGTGGTTCCGTTTGTGCCTTATTATAATTCTGAAAAAAATAATGGTCAACCCCCCAATATCTTAAAT
>JBBRGD010000473.1:0-1516 GCA_038241065.1 Flavobacteriales bacterium | reverse complement strand
GTTCTGGGAAATAATGAACCCGGATAATAAAGGGAAGCTTACAGGCGATTTAAATGACGCGATTGAATCCAAATATATCTCTGCTGATACTTTTAAGGATGAATTCAGTAAAGCGGCAGCCACAAGGTTTGGTTCAGGCTGGGCTTGGCTATGTGTTCACAAAGGAGGCAAAGTGGAAATTTGTTCTACTCCCAACCAAGACAATCCGCTGATGCCAGGGACAGGATGTGGAGGCACACCTATTTTAGGCTTGGATGTGTGGGAGCATGCCTATTATTTAAAATATCAAAACAAACGTCCTGATTATATCAATGCGTTTTTTAACGTGATTAACTGGAATGAGGATGAAAGACGTTATGCTGAATCGAAATAAAAATCTTTTTCTGCAAGGTTTTAAAAGCTTTGTAGGTCTTTATTTAAAAATAAAGTAAAAATCAATTGAGAGCAGACCATTTTAGGTTTGCTTTTTTTTTGATCTATAAGTAACTTATAGAACCATCCAAATTAAGTTTATGAGATATTTATTTCACAGGTATTTATGAAAAAAGGTGAACGAGTGTTCACCTTTTTTGCCCCAAATCTACCATAAACTTAACCTACTTATGTTATGGTTATGACAAATATAGTAGTACTTGAATCTATTAATTAAATTTATTAGACAAACGACTTATAAATTAGGCTAAAGGATCCATTGTCATGGTATTGTCGTCCAACGACATCTTTTTACTACAATTTACAGGAGAGTGTAAAGACATTTCAGATGATAAAATTTGAAATCAGCCACTAGTAGAAATAAAAAAAGGCGAACAGAATTTCACCTTTTTTTGCCCCAAATCTACCATGAACTTAACCTACTTATGTTATGGTGACACTAAAGTATGCTGAATTTATTTAAGGATTTACAAATATTAGATAAAATGCAATATTATCCGATAAAGGACAATTTTTTTAGATTAACTGATTATTTCGTACATATTGTCCTTGATGACAACCTATAGATTAATAGGCTCTTTCTTCATTTCCCTCATAGAAATTAATAAAGGCTTTGTTGACCACTCGATTACCTCCTACCGTTGGATAATCTCCTGTGAAATACCAGTCACCCAAATTTTTTGGACAAGCTAAATGCAAATTTTCCACTGTCTGAAATATAGTTTTTACTTCAGCCTTTACAGTTTCATCGGAAATCAGTTCCGCAATCTTGTCGGAAATCTGTTCGCTTGTAAATTCATCATACAAATCTTTCACAAAATTGTGCACGTCTTTATCTTCAAGCTCAGTTTGTGCTTTACATTTATGATACACCTCTTCCACTAAGTGATATTTGTCATTCTCTTTTAAAAGTTCCAACATCGCTCTAAAAGCAATCAATCCTTCTAAACGCGCCATGTCGATACCGTAAAAATCGGGATAACGAATTTGGGGAGCTGAAGATACCACGACGATTTTTTTGGGGTGCAAACGATCCATCATTTTGATGATGCTTTTTTTCAAAGTGGTGCCTCTCACGATACTG
>JBBRGD010000472.1:0-1533 GCA_038241065.1 Flavobacteriales bacterium | reverse complement strand
AATGTTCCTCCTTTTTTAATATTCTTTAGAATGTCATATTTATCGACAAAATTAAATTGATGGCAGGCAATAAAATCCGCCATATTTATTAAATAGGTAGAAAATATTGGTTCCGGTCCAAAACGCAGATGCGATACGGTTTGCGATCCCGCTTTTTTTGAATCGTATACAAAATATCCCTGAACAAAATTATCTGTAGTTTCACCAATAATCTTAATTGAATTTTTATTGGCGCCAACGGTTCCGTCAGATCCAAGTCCATAAAAAATGCAATTAATTGTTGTTCTTTTGGCTTCAAATTTCGGGTTGTAGGACAAACTTGTAAAACTCACGTCATCATTAATACCAATTGTGAAATGATTTTTTGGTTTGTCGTTTAACAATTCATCATAGATCCCTTTAACCATTGCAGGAGTGAATTCTTTTGAAGACAATCCATAACGCCCGCCAACTATAACCGGCATTTCCCGCTCGCTTTCTGCAAATGCGGTAACTACATCTTGATACAAAGGCTCTCCTGTGCTTCCGGGTTCTTTTGTCCTGTCTAAAACAGCAATTTTTTTAACTGTTTTTGGTAATTTACCTATAAAATTTTTAATAGAGAAAGGCCTGAATAAACGAACAAAGAGCACTCCTATTTTTTCGTCTGTATTTGAAAGAGTTTCAATTGCTTCTTTAACCGCGCCTTCACCTGAACCCATGATTATTATTACTCTTTCTGCCTTTGGATCTCCCAAATAATCGAACAAATTGTATTGACGCCCGGTGTGTTCATAAAATTCGTTCATTAAATCCTGAACTATTTCCGGCACTTTATCATAAAGTAAATTTGCCGCTTCCCTGGACTGAAAAAATACATCGGGATTTTGGGCTGTTCCCCTTATAACGGGATGGTCTGGATCCAAGGATCTTTTTTTATGGTCCATGATCTTGTCTTCCGGCATCATAGCTTTAATTATATCATCTGGAATAGAATCAATTTTGGCGATTTCATGTGAAGTTCTGAAACCATCAAAAATATTTAAAAAGGGGATTCTTGAACGCAAGGTTGCTACCTGGGAAATTAGGGCAAAATCCTGGGCTTCCTGAACCGAACCTCCAAACAACATAGAAAATCCAGTTTGCCTTGTGGCCATAACATCTGAATGATCTCCAAAAATGGATAGCGCATGAGTTGCAATTGTCCTGGCAGCTACATGTATTGTTATTGGCAATAATTCCCCTGCCATTTTGTACATATTAGGGATCATCAACAATAATCCTTGTGAGGATGTAAAAGTAGTTGTTAATGCTCCGGCCTGTAAAGATCCGTGCACAGTACCTGCTGCGCCGCCTTCACTTTGCATTTCCACAATTCTGGGGATATTTCCCCAAATATTTTTTCTGGATTTTGAACTGTAAACATCTACGTGCTCCCCCATTGGTGAAGCAGGCGTAATGGGATAAATTGCACAAACTTCATTTGTCTTATGAGCAATTCTTGCAACTGCCTCATTAGCGTCACAAATCAGTTTTGGAAAGTTTTTTTTCATT
>JBBRGD010000471.1:0-1557 GCA_038241065.1 Flavobacteriales bacterium | reverse complement strand
TCAAAAACAAAATTGCGATCATCCAATTTTGAAAAAATCAAATCCTCATCATCAAACTCATCACTTATATCTCCAACAATTTCCTCAATAATATCTTCCAGGGAAATAAGACCGCTGGTACCTCCATATTCGTCTACCACGATTGCCAGGTGAATTTTTCTTATCTGGAAATCATTCATCAGGTCGTCCAGTTTCTTGTTTTCCGGAACAAAATAAGGATCCCGAAGCAAGGTTGTCCAGTCAAAATCCTTTTTATTGAGATATGGCAATAGATCTTTTACATATAAAATTCCTATTACCTGATCCATGTTTTCCCTGTAAACAGGAATCCTGGAATATCCATTTTTAATAATTTCAGGAATTATATCAATAAATTCCTGGGTCTCATTTAAAGCAAAAATATCCATTCTTGGCTTCATCACCTGTTTAGTATCGGTATTTCCGAAAGAAACAATTCCCTTTAAAATTTTATGTTCTTCCCTAGTGGTATCATCTGTACTGGTGAGGTCCAAAGCCTGGGAAAGGTGATCAACACTAATGAAGCTTTTCTTTTTTCCTAATCGTTTATGTATAAAAATAGTTACTGCCCTCATGGGAACACTTAAAGGTGAGTACAAGGTGTCCAAAACATTTAAGGGGTATGCCATAAAATTGGAGAATTTCACATTGTTACGGCTGGCATAAACCTTGGGTAGAATTTCGCCGAAAAGCAAGATCAAAAAGGTTACTATCCCAACTTCAACTATAAATTTAAAATCGATTCCAAAAGCAACAGTATCAAGGCTTTTGAAGAATTTGTCACTTATGTTATCAAAAAGTAGAACAATAGCTATATTAATAGAGTTGTTCGCAGCCAAAATAGTTGCCAGTAATTTTTTGGGCTTTTCCAGTAACCGGACAACAATTTTTTGAGTATTGCTTCTCTTTCCGTTATCGGTGAGAAAATTTGTCGGGGTCAGGGAAAAAAAAGCGACTTCGGCACCGGAGATTAGAGCCGAACAAATCAGCAAGACCAGCATTATTAGAATGCTGAAGATTTGCGCATAATCTATAGAAAAAAATAACAAAATAAAACTGGGAGGATCTGGATCCAATAGCTTCTGTATTAGTTAAACTTAAAAGGGTAAATCATCTTCACTTTCAGCTTCTTTACCCAAAGGTTGATTGGCTAAAGTATCTTTTTCTGGACTGGAAACCGGTTTGGCCGACGGTGAATTTTGTGCTTCAGATCCAGAAGTTCCCGATTTTGGAGTTAAAAATGTAAAATCGGTACATTGAATTTCTACCGAATATCGTTCAATTCCTTTATCATCAGTCCATTTTCGCGTTTTAAGTCTGCCTTCAACATAGACCTTATCGCCTTTTTTAAGATATTTTTCGCAGATCTCGGCAGCCTTATTTCTTACAATAATGTTGTGCCATTCTGTACTTTCCACCCGTTGCCCGGTAGATTTATTGGTATAGACTTCGTTGGTAGCAATAGAAAATCTCCCTATAGCACCTCCTCCTTCAAAATAATGCATTTTTACCTCGTCTCCCGTATGCCCAATCAACATT
>JBBRGD010000470.1:0-1558 GCA_038241065.1 Flavobacteriales bacterium | reverse complement strand
CGTCGAAAGAGGCGGTTTTTTATTTTTAGTCTTGAATCAAATAAAGGTTATTTGGAGTTTATACAGCATTTTTTATATTTTTTCCCGCTTCCGCAAGGGCAGGGTTCATTTCGGCCGATTTTAGGCGGTTTAATTTCTGGTTTTTGAGGTTCATTTGAAAAACGGGATTCGTTAAAAAGACCATTTTCAAAATCTTCTTCATTTTCTATTTCAACGGCTTACAAATACTCATTTAAATAGGTTTAATTTTCAAAAATGTCATTTTCGAGTTGGTCAAAATATGGATAATCCTGGAGGGGAATATCTTCTGAAATTTCTTCATAGCTTCCACAAATATGAACTGCTATGGTGTGTGTATCGAACAACTGTTCTATTTCAGGCAATAGTTCGTAAAAACCGGCACTGGTCAAATCTGCTAGAAAAAATCCGTAATATAAGGCATCTTCAATGTTATTGTCAGCAGGTTTTTCGCAATAGAAATTCAATAATTCCCGGGTCCAATTCAAAATTTCGGATCTTCTTTCAGGAAATATTGAAGGGATTCTTAGTACCGCTTCACCCACATAACTTCTGCTGTATAAGTAAGTATCTGGTTTTTTTAGAAAACCCAAGAGTTTTTCTGTTTGATTTAGCCCACACCAAAAAATTGCGGGTTGGGCAAAACTGTGTAGCGAAATAAACCAGAAATCGAAATAGCCTTGATTTTGATTTAAAACCTCCAGAATTTGGTCTATGGCAGCTTCCGCTCTTAATTCAAACAATAATAATAACGCATGGCTGGGGAAATTGAAATTTTCATCATTATAGCCTTCTGTATCAGCTTTTTCAAGGAAAAATTCTACACGAACAATACTGTCGTTTAAAACTCCGATTAAATCTGAGATCAATAATTCCCTATCTAAAGCGAGGATGGCATTGATTTTTTCAAATTTTATATCATATCCATTTTCATAAAGCCATTGCATTTCTTCAGGAAAATTAAAGGATGGAGGCGTTGAAGTTTGCAGGTCTGATTTTGCCATCTTAAATTTATTTTAATGAGCTGCAAAATTAAAGGTAATTGCCTGAAATTAAAAATATCTTTTGCTATTAAACCGAAATGATCTCAGCATCAATAAGCAATTCTTCTTGGCGGAGTTTTAATATCACCTGGGCAATTGCAACCACATCTTTTTCACAATAGGTTACTATGCGCGCGATTCCAAGATCTATATAAAACACGTCGCGAACCTGGGAGCCGCCTATATCATCTTTGGGAGAAGCAATTCCCAATACATTGGTCAGAAGATTTAATGAAGTATAATGCTTGTAATCGCCAAATTTCCACATTTCCAGGGTGTCCAGATGCGGAACTTCCCAAGGTTTTTTGCCGAATAGATCCAGTTTTGCAGGCAGCGGGAGGTTATGGATCAATAGCCGGCGTGAGATGTACGGGAAATCGAATTCCTTGCCGTTATGGGCGCAAAGAAGATGATGAGGTTTGTAAAAATGGGTCTCGAGCAAATTGGAAAAATCTTTCAGCAATTTTTCTTCCCCACCACTAAAAGTGGTCATCCTG
>JBBRGD010000469.1:0-1565 GCA_038241065.1 Flavobacteriales bacterium | reverse complement strand
CAAGAATATCTTCTGGCAAGTTGCCGGTGCGGTTACTTTTGGAACTACCAGCCATTTTGAAGGAAATGTTTTAGGTATGACAGGGATTAATTTAAGGACTGGCGCTTCCATAAACGGAAGATTATTGGCGCAAACTGCTGCAACTCTTCAAAAAAGTACAGTTACCCAGCCACAATAAAATTATTAAGTACTGAAATTCAGGTTGAAATAACAACTATGGAATCAGTTTAATTCAGTACTGTTTTTTAATTCAAAAAAGGATTTGGTCTAAAAACCAGATCCTTTTTTTGTTTCAAAAAATTCATTTATTTATAATTGAATTTTTTACATCCCGATGCACAGGTAAAACTCACTTTTTTTTGTGCTCTATTAAAGGCTTTCAATTATGTACCTTTGTATTACTGGAGGATATGCAAGATGTCTAAACGATATTAAAAGTTAGAATTCAGGAAGTTTATAAATCAAAAAAGAACAATGAGTCTTATTTCAAACGCTGCTTCTCACAAAATGAAGGGTTCTGCTAAGAGCCAGGCTTCTGATTTGGAAATCTATTTTCAGCAATTCAGGAATCATATTGTCGGGATAAATCAAAGGTTTCAATCTCCTTACGGAGAGCAGGAAATTATTTATACCGACTGGACTGCCAGCGGAAGATTATATCGGCCTATAGAAAATAAAATACTTAACGAGATCGGTCCTTTTGTTGCCAATACGCACACGGAAACCTCAATTACGGGTTCAGTGATGACCTTGGCCTACCATAAAGCGAGATTCCTTATTAAACAGCACGTAAATGCCGGTATAGATGATGTTTTAATTACCGATGGAACCGGGATGACGGGAGTGGTCAATAAGTTTCAGCGTATTTTGGGACTTAAAGTTTCAGAGAATCTAAAAGATTTCACCAATGTTCCCGAAGAATTAAGACCCATTGTATTTATTACACATATGGAACATCATTCTAACCAAACTTCCTGGTTGGAAACTATAGCGGATGTTGAAATTATCCCTTGTCAGGAATCGGGTTTGATATGTTTTGAGAGTTTTGAAAAGCTGTTGATTCAATATAAAGACAGGTTAATAAAAATAGCCTCTGTAACCGCCTGTTCCAATGTAACCGGAATTAGGACCGATTATCATAAAATCGCAAAAATGATCCACTCATACAGCGGTTTATGTTTTGTGGATTTTGCCTGTTCCGCACCTTATGTAAAGATCGATATGCATCCGGAAGATCAGGAATCATATTTAGATGCTATTTTCTTTTCCCCTCATAAATTTTTAGGAGGTCCGGGAGCATCTGGCGTTTTAATTTTTAATAAAAAACTTTACAAAAATATGATCCCTGATAATCCTGGTGGCGGAACCGTAAATTATACAAACCCCTGGGGAGACCGCGATTATATTGATGATATTGAAACCCGGGAAGATGGCGGTACCCCGGGCTTTTTACAAACAATTAAAATAGCCCTGGCCATTGAGTTGAAGGAAAAAATGGGGGTTGAAAATATTCTGGCCCGGGAACATGAAATCAACGAACTGGTATTTGAGAAATTAACGAAAAT
>JBBRGD010000468.1:0-1565 GCA_038241065.1 Flavobacteriales bacterium | reverse complement strand
ACCGAAACATTCAAAAAATGCTACGTCGATGTAGAAGAAGCTCAAACAGGAAAACATTTACTAGAACTAATCAATAGTCCTAAAGATGCAGTAATAACAACTGGAGTATCAGGTTTCGTTTCACTTCACCAAATACAGCTTCCAATTCCCCGCAATAAGAGCTTTAAAAAAAGCACTTATTTTTTGCCTTTGCCCTCCTTTAATCCGTTTACAAAAGAATAACCTCAACAAAACAGAATGTTTAGCAGGTAATTAAGGTGTTCGCAATCCGCTTCATTTTGTTCCATAAAATATATCTGCAAGGACATTTAGAAAATAGGGAAATCTTAACTGGTAACAGAATTTAATTATTAAACCCAAAATTAGATAATCAACCCTTGTATATAACACAAATAGCACTACTGCGGTGACACATCCTCGTTTAGTGCTATTTGTTTATTTTACTTCACACATTACACGTATTCCTCACGCACAGCTACATAATGCCATCAGAAAATCGCACTATAGGACCTTCGAATAAATGGTATGCTATAGGAATGGAAGACTTATGGCAGATCAATGGCGTAACTGTAAATATATTATCTGCACCTTGTTATTTGGCTTCAAAGTTTGAAGCTTTTAATAGTCGGGGTTCAGATTATAGATGCATTCATGATTTTGAGGTTATAATATATGTTCTAGACAACAGAACAACTATAGTTGAAGAAATTAAAAATCCCAAAATTTTAATTCGCGAATTTTTGAAAAGTGAATTTAGATAAATAAATTCTCATAATTATTCTGAAAATATATATAATACAAATATATATCCGTTAATAGTTCAGGATCGTTAACTTATTCTGATATAAAAAGTCAATAAAATGCATTAAATATAATTCCGAAATGGTAAATCTTATTAAAGCGGGACCAATTCGGTGACCAATTATTTTACTTCCTTCCAAAGGCCCTGTAAACACAGGTAAAGACAATTTATGGTCGTTCCCTCCGACTCCACTGAATAGCCTCGTAAGCTCAATGTTTACGGGGCTTTCTTTTTACAGGTGACAATATAGGTGACAAAAATTATTTCTACTTTTATACAGTGCCAGGAAATTAGCCCGCAATCCCATCGATTTAATACCACCAACAGTTGGTAGCCATTTTTAGGACAGGACACAATCAAAAGAGGGCATTAAAATCCATACTTATTTTCCTCCAAAAGATGACTTTCAAACCTCTCCATAAGCCTTCTCAAGAGAGTTATCCCTAAATTTAAAAACTTTCGGACGGGACTGTGCATTTGGGTTTCTTTAGTTTTTGACTTTAAGATTTCTTTAGAATTTCACGCTACTTTCACTTCAAATTAAAAATTAATATTCAGGGCGTATTGGTAAAATTACTTTTTAGGCCACAGATATCTTTTATTTGAATTAGCCACAATTATGGGTAAAGTGCCTAAATGAAAGCCCTGAAAGGGAAGGAATTTAAATTTTTTGGTTGGTTTTAAAATACCCTTTCCCTTGTCAGGCCAATTATGACGATAGAATATATGGATAGCCCTATCCTTAGATAATTCTAACTTACTT
>JBBRGD010000467.1:0-1574 GCA_038241065.1 Flavobacteriales bacterium | reverse complement strand
TGCTGCGCAGGTGAGCAAATGGGCTTTTTGCCATTTTATTAAATTATTACAGCCCCTGCTCTGGCTATCGGTTGGCCTTCCCGGCACCGCAAAGACTTCGCGGTTATAGGAATTTGCAATATCGGCAGTTACCAGGGAACCGCCTTTTTCAGCACTTTCAATTACAATAGTAGCTTCGCTTAATCCGGCTATGATCCGGTTTCGTTTTAAAAAATTGTTGCGGTCAAATTCCTGACTGCTCCAGAAATCGGTAAAAAACCCGCCGTTTTCTTCAATTTCTGACACGTACTTCTCATGAACTTTGGGATAGATCTGATTTAACCCATGAGCCAGGCATCCTACTGTTTGAAGGCCGTATTTCACGGCTGCTTTTTGGGCTGTAATATCCACCCCATAAGCAAATCCGGAAATTATCACCGGATTGAGAGGCGCCAGTTCTTCAATAAATTTCTCACAAAAGGCAATTCCCTGAGTGGTCACCCTTCTGGTCCCTACAATACTGATAATTTTTTTATTCTTGAGATCGATATTGCCCTTGGAAAATAGCAGGATGGGGCCATCCAGACAATGTTTCAGTTTATCCGGATATTTTTCATCCTGATAATAACTTAACTCGATGTTGTTCTTTTCAATAAAATTCAATTCCGCCTCTGCAGCAAGCAATCGTTCCTTAGTGTTCAGCCCTTTCAATTTTATATTTCCTACCCCGTCAATTTTTAAAAGTGTTTCCTTTCTTGCGTTAAATACGGCCTTGGCCGAACCTAATTTCCGGATCAGCTTTTTTGCGGTGCTATCCCCCAAATTTGGAACACTTTGCAAGGCTAAAATGTATAATAAATCTGATTGTTCCATAAGTTTACAGGTCTTCAAAAGAATCAAAATCGCGGTTATCAACCGGTATAATTATCAACCAATAATACAAAAATCAACTTTCAACTTTTAAATGGATCTCAATTTCCCTTAAAAATTGAGATTAAAAATAGTACAATTCCTTCGTTATACATTCATTTTCAATAAATAAGAAAACCAAAGTTCTTCAGAAAATACTGACAAAAATATTTGTTAATAACAAATCTTTGGCTAAATTTATGCCTGCACTATAAATCTTACATTTGCTTCAATGACGCTAGCCACCCACATATCCGATTTACTGTACCGATACGAATGTGTTATTTTGCCCGGTTTTGGAGCATTTTTAACTCAAAAGGTCTCGGCTCAGTTTGATGAAAAATCACAAGCTTTTTATCCTCCAAAAAAACTTATTTCATTTAATTCACAACTGCAGAAAAACGACGGTTTATTGGCAAATTATCTCGCCGGTGCGGAAGGGATTAGTTATCCGGATTCAGTATATAAAATAGAAGAGTTTGTTCATAATTTGAACCTTCAATTGGAGAAGGAAAAAAAGGTTCACCTTGAAAATATTGGTGGTTTTTCACTTTCTTCCGAGAATAATTTACAATTTGAACCTCTTGAGAACACCAATTACCTGGCTGAAGCTTTCGGATTGGGGAATGTTCCGGCAATTTCAATAAAAAGGGAAGTGTTGAAAAAACAAGTGCAGGAACTGGAAG
>JBBRGD010000466.1:0-1597 GCA_038241065.1 Flavobacteriales bacterium | reverse complement strand
AATTTTTAACAATCTAATAAACAAAATGGTCATAAGGAATAAAGTTTATCACAATCAATTTATATGCAGCTAACCACTGAGCTATAATGTTTAATATTTATACCTACTTAAAGGTAGTGAATAGTGGTTTAGTGATTGTTTGAAGCTACCTTTAGGTTTAGTTCAACATTTAGCAACCTATCAGAAAAAAGCCCTTTTTTACCCAAAGGTAAAGGGGCTCTTTTTATTAATTTATATTCACTAAACCTTCCCTTCTCCTGAATCCCAGTTATTGCAAACATTATTTTTTCCTAAAAACCCCCCGCATTTCCCTCACCAAAACCCTCAAAATCTCACAAACCATTCCTGCCAACAATACAAATAATGCTTTCATAATTTCGATGATTTAATTAAGCTGTTCATTATTGAAACTGCCAGTGCTTTTAGATTGGAATTTTCAGACAAATATTCCGCCTCATCCCAATTGGACAAAAAACAAAGTTCTATCAGGATTGATGGGCACGATGCGATTGTTTCCCGCAGCACCTGAAAATTTGAAAATTTCACCCCTCTTGATTTGATCCCGAAATTGCTTGTTATTCCGGAATGGATCTGGTGGGCAAGGTAAATTGACTGCCGGAGATTCTGGGAAAGGCCGGTGTTGGCCACAAAAATTTCGGTGCCTGTTGCTCCGGAATTTTCGGCGTGGTTGCAATGCAGGGAGATAAAAACATCAGCTTTTAAAGCCCTGGCAAGCTTTGTCCTGTCAGTTAAGGAAATTAGAGTGTCATTATATCGGGTAAGGTAGATTTCCAGATTGCCTTGCTTATTGTTCAGCCTGAGAATTTCATTGGCGAGTTGCAATACCACCTCTTTTTCCATTATTCCATTTATGCCAATGGCACCGGTATGTTTTCCACCGTGTCCCACATCTATCACAATTAGCTTTTTAGGTTCTATTGGCTGTCCAAAAATGAAACACATTTTTAGGAGCAATAGAAGAAAAATGACGTTTTTGAACCTGGTTTTCATTTTATGATTTTGAGTTTTCAACATATTATTCCTTATTTTAATAGTATTTGATTGCAAATAATCTCAAATAATTACAATCCAAATCAAATATTATTTTATTTTAATTTATTGATAATCAGTTGTTTAAAGTCAAATATAATGTAATTTACTTATATCAAAATCAATATGAAATTTACTTTTTATAAAATGAAAAAATTAATCTACCCCTCACTTATTTTGTCCCTGATTTCATTCCCGCTTTTCGCACAGATTGGCGGGATTGAAAATTCGGTCGCTGACATTTCCGATACCATCCGTGTGATTTTCCCAATTCTTCTCGGAGTTATTTTTCTCGTAGGATTTCTTTTTAACGCAGGTCATTTTTTTGGTGAAAACGCCGACCTAAAAAAGGGGATAACCCGCGTCCTGGTTTTCGTGCTTATTGCCGGTGCAGTAGTAGGCATTTTCACGTATCTAATTAGCATCGTAGTCTGATGAAGCGCTTTGATGTATATAGAAACATTCGCAAAAAAGCGCTGATTTGGGGACTTCCCATTTCGCTCTTCGCGCTAATGATGATTTCCATAGTAGCATCGCTGCTGGTGAT
>JBBRGD010000465.1:0-1597 GCA_038241065.1 Flavobacteriales bacterium | reverse complement strand
TATTTCCGGTTCCGGGGCAACCGCGGTTTTTATTATTGAAGCTGCAACCGCAACGGGTTTAACTTTTTCAAGTGTTTATTCAGTTGGGAATTCAGCACAAATAGGTGTAGAAGATGTTTTGGAACATTTGGACAACACTTTTGACAGTGAAAAAAGTTCGAAGGTAAAACTGCTTTATATTGAAAGTATCGATAATCCGAAGAGATTATTAAAACACGCGGCTTCATTAATTGAAAAAGGCTGCAAAATTGCCGCGATAAAAGCGGGAAGTTCTTCGGCGGGAAGCAGGGCTGCAAGTTCGCATACCGGGGCTTTGGCAAATTCGGATGTAGCGGTAGATTCCTTATTTAAAAAAGCAGGAATTGTGCGCTGTTACGGAAGAAATGAGTTGATCACGGTCGCGTCCATTTTTATGCATCCCGAACTTAAGGGAAAAAATATCGCGATTATCACCCACGCCGGAGGTCCTGCAGTGATGCTGACAGATGCTTTGTCAAAAAACGGGTTGAATGTTCCTGAAATAGACGGAGAGGAAAGCGTAGCATTACTTGAGAAATTATTCTCAGGTTCTTCAGTGTCAAATCCCATCGATTTTTTGGCTACCGGAAATGCGGAACAGCTTGAAACTATCATTGATTTTTGCGAACACAAATTTCCTGCTATTGATGCTATGGTCGTTATTTTTGGAAGCCCTGGATTATTTGAAGTCTATGATGTTTATGAGGTGCTTCACAAAAAAATCAGGGAATGCAAGAAACCCATATTTTCGGTTTTGCCTTCGGTAGTAAATGTGAAAAATGAGATTGATGCCTTTATTTCAAAGGGAAATATCAATTTTCCCGATGAGGTTTTATTCGGAAATGCATTGGCGAAAATAGCCAAAACCCCGAAACCCAATTTCACGGCATTATCAAAACCAATCCTCAATCTGCAAAAAATAAGAGCTGTAATTGACAATTCCGGCAATGGTTATTTACAGCCTCAACAGGTAAAAGAATTGTTGATCGCGGCTCAAATTCCAATTGTTGCTGAGGTTGTTTGTAAAACACAAAAGCAATGTATCTCTGAGATCGAAAACCTTGGATTTCCGGTAGTGATGAAAGTTGTGGGTCCTGTTCACAAATCTGATGTGGGAGGGATCTTCTTAAATATCAATTCTGAAGAAAAACTAATTGATGCTTTTGATAAGATAATGGAAATTGACGAAGCAAAAGCTGTTTTGATCCAACCTATGAAAAAGGGAATTGAACTTTTTATAGGTGCTAAAAAAGAAGATAAATTCGGGCATTTGGTTTTGTGTGGTCTGGGCGGGATTTATATTGAAGTGTTGAAAGATGTGCAGGCTTCATTAGCGCCAATTTCAAATGAAGAAGCTTCGGAAATGATCCGGAATCTGAAATCATATAAAATTATTCAGGGAATTCGAAATCAGAAGGGAGTAAATGAAACAGTATTTGCCGAAATTATCTCTAAGGTTTCCAATCTGTTAACTGTAGCTCCTGAGATCGTGGAGTTGGATTTAAATCCGCTTTTAGGGACTTCAGAAGAAATAATAGCAGTAGATGCCAGGATTTGCATAGAAAAGGCCTAAGGTCTT
>JBBRGD010000464.1:0-1604 GCA_038241065.1 Flavobacteriales bacterium | reverse complement strand
TTCGACAGCTTTTACGTCGTGATTGGTTATTTTTTCAATCTCTTTTATTGCAGCGGCATCAATAGTTGTAAAATTCTCATAGATATTCCTCAGTTCTGAAAAATTTTTGTGTTTGACAGATTTCAATTGAGGCAAAGGCAGTTCGCACAAGGCTATAAAATATTCAATTTCAACTCTTACGCGATATTTTATAAGCGCTTCTTCACTAAAATAAATAATTAAATCTTTTGTTTTTTGATGGTATCTCCCATCTATTGGTGAAATTGCAGTAAGAGGTGTCATTTTTATTGGTTTAAAATTGAATCGGTAAAGATAAGTTTTTAACAAAGGCTAAAAAGACTGTTCCCGGGTTATTTTGATTCAAATTTTCATCATTGATTAATCGAAGGCACTATTAGGAAAGAACTGTTTTTTTAAATGAAATTTCAATCCATCAGGAGGTTGACCAATTTTGGAACCCCAATTGAAGCTTTTTCTTTTATTATAGTGAGATTCGGGCTAGAATTTATGCTTGGATTTGGATCAATAAAATAGATGGGGGTAGCTTTTTTTACAAAATCCACAAGCGCTGCGGCGGGGTATACTTGCATTGAAGTTCCAATAATGATCAAAATATCAGCCTGTTCGGTTAATTCAACCGCTTTCGAAAACATGGGAACAGCTTCTCCAAACCAAACCACATGAGGCCTTAACTGGTGTTTATATTCACAAAAATCGCCGATTTTCAGATCTTTCTTCCAGTCCATTATCAAGTCTTCGTCAAAAGTGCTTCTAACTTTTAATAATTCGCCGTGCAAATGGATCACTTTTTTGCTGCCGGCCCGCTCGTGTAAATCATCTATATTTTGTGTAATGATGCTTACCCGGAATTTCTCTTCCAGCTTAGCGAGATCATAATGTGCAGGATTTGGACTTACTTCCAGCAATTGTTGGCGCCGAAGATTATAAAACGCAAGGACCTTCTTCATATTATTTTCCCACCCAACCGGGGAAGCAACTTCCATAATGTCATGACCTTCCCATAATCCATCGGAATCCCTAAATGTTTTTATACCGCTTTCTGCGCTTATTCCCGCACCGGTAAGTACAACAATATGTTTCATTTTTTCAGAAGAGTTTATTGATATTTGAACTTCATCGTAAATTAAGATTTTAATAATTACTAACAAAATTGGGTGGGAAATATTGGATGAAATGAAAGAAAAAAGCAATTCAGAAGAATATACATAGGTTTGACAGGGAGCATTCCATACTACCTGACAACTCAAACTATTCAACCTATCTTTGCCGCAATAAAAATAATATGAGTTTTAAACTTTACGCTTCCCCTTTACAAGGATTTACCGATTTTCGGTTTCGAAATGCCTTTCATCATTACTTTGGAGGTATTGACACCTTCTATTCTCCCTATATTCGGTTAGACGGAAAGTTGGTTGTTAAGCCATCTTACGAACGCGATATTCTGCCTGAAAACAATACAACCCCGGAGTTAATTCCGCAGGTAATAACAAATAATGCTGATGAATTTTTGTTTGTTGCAAAATATATTCAGCAATTTGGTTATAAAGAGCTCAACTGGAATCTGGGTTGTCCTTATCCAATGG
>JBBRGD010000463.1:0-1608 GCA_038241065.1 Flavobacteriales bacterium | reverse complement strand
TGTGATTAAGCTTAGAAATGGTTATTACCTGTTTTCAGAAACTAAAACAGACGAGAACCGACTTTTTCAGATTGCTAATAAATTGTATGATCCTTCGTATGTATCAATGGAATCTGCGCTGAATTATTACGGCATCATCCCTGAAGCAGTCTACAGCGTTCAATCACTTTCCACCCGCAAAACCGACGAATTTACAACTGCGGTGGGTGCATTTACCTACAGGACGATTAAGAAAGTGCTTTATTTCGGCTATCATTTGATAAGAGATGGCGCCACCACTTTTCGGATGGCATCCAGGGAAAAATCCCTGTTGGATTTTTTGTACCTGCGATCGGATATATCAGATTACCCAAGCTTTGAGGCATTGCGGTGGAACCATGAAGCACTTCTACTGATCAATGAATCCACACTTCAGGATTATTTGCGTTTTTTTAATTCTCCGACCTTGAATAAAAAGATAGAACTGCTCAAAACCTATATGCGTGCTTGATATCAAGGAAATAGCCCAATACTATCCGGAAAACCTCAGGGTTTTCAGGCGTTTTATGCTGCGTGAATATTTGCAATATAAAATCCTTGAAATTGTTTTCAATGGACCCTTTGCAGAAAAATTGGTGTTTCTCGGTGGTACTTGTCTTCGTTTGGTGCACGGAAACCAGCGTTTTTCGGAGGATCTGGATTTTGACAATTTCGATTTAAACAGGGATGAGTTTAATGAAATTTCGCAAAACATAGGAAAGCAACTTGAACGAATCGGATATACGGTCGAAATAAAACAAATCGCCAAAGGCGCCTATCACTGTTATATCCGTTTTCCTAAGATCCTTTTTCAGCAGGGTCTTTCAGGTTATGAAGAGGAAAAAATTCTTATCCAACTGGACACCGAACCACAGCATTTCGGGTTTGTTCCGGACGAACCCATTTTGAATAAATTCGACGTTTTCACCAAAATTTTTTCAACGCCCTTGAATTTGCTCATGGCACAGAAGTGTTTTGCCATCCTGAACAGGCCCCGAAATAAAGGACGTGATTTTTATGACCTGGTTTATTTAATGGGAAAGGGCATTGAGCCGAATATGGATTATATTTTTCTGAAAACCGGTATTCACGGCACAAACAAGCTTAAACTTCAACTGCTGGATAAATGCAGCACCTTGAATATGGATGACATGGCCAAAGATGTGGCTCCATTTTTATTTTCTGTACAAGACCAGAAAAAAGTAAAGCTTTTCATCGAATATCTTAAAACATAAATGGATAATTGAGAACCCAATTGGAAGACGCCAGTCTGCGGCAGGCAAGTAAATCGTAATTTTCCAATTACCCGTTCCAGTTAGCTTTACCCGCGTGTTGGCTTGTAGCGGTGCTCCTGAGCAACCGAACGTTTTATCATGTTAATTCTACCAAATCGAAATGCCCAATTCAGAACTGAAATCTTCATATAATCAGGATTTTACCACCAAAATTTGATTAACATCTTTTAACTGCGATCTACCCTGCATGCCAATCCAATATTGTCACATTTGCCGTTAAAATGAAATGAGTTTTTGCATTTCTTCCCAAAAGAGATTGTTTATCCTTCTTCAACCGTAAATTTGCCGTATGAAT
>JBBRGD010000462.1:0-1622 GCA_038241065.1 Flavobacteriales bacterium | reverse complement strand
AACACATGATCCACATTTTCACCGTTTATTGTTGTTCCCGGGTTAGTGTCAAAGTATCGTGTCCACAATTGCATTCTGAGAGAAGCTTTTACATAGGTTTCGCCGGTTTCATCAAAATTTAATTTGAGCTTATCTCTTTGGGCGATTGCTGCATTGGTTGTAAGAATTAAAAGAAACAAGACACTTAGTCTGAATAAAGAATATTTCATGATTTCAGTAAAATTTTGATTTTTAATAAAAGATTTTTGTGAATTATTTGGAAGAAACTTGTTGAGGAAAACTCCCTTTTTTTTATGGATTTACAAGACCTACTTTAAAAATATCGGGGACGTGATCCGGATCAAAATCCCAAATATAAGGCAGCGCGAAATACACAATAAGAGTGATCATAATTATAGAGAGAATATTCATCCATAATCCGGATTTTACCATATCAGAGATCTTTAAGTGACCAGAACCAAAAACCACGGCATTTGGCGGTGTGGCTACCGGTAACATAAATGCGCAGGAAGCAGCCAGGGTTGCACCCACCATCAGGGAGTAGGGATGAATGTTCATCACTAAAGCCATTGGGGCCAAAACAGGAAGAAGCATTGCTGTAGTGGCTGTATTGGAAGTAACTTCAGTTAAGAAGTTAACCGCAGCTATTAAGACCAGAAGCAACAGGAAGAATGGTAGATTCTCCAGATCAACTAATTGATTACCAATCCAAATGGCTAATCCGGTATCTCCAAAGGCTTTTGCCAATGCCATACCACCACCAAATAATAAAATGATGCCCCAAGGAATTTTAACAGCTTCCTTCCATTGTAATAATTGTTTGCCTTTTTTATTTCCAGGAAGTACAAAAAGGACAATCCCTGCAGCAATTGCAATTATAGTATCATCAATAAACGGGAAAATAGGCGCTAATAAAAAGGACCTTGTGATCCAACAAAAGGCAGTTGTAGCAAAAACTGCTAACACTGTTTTTTCCTGTTTGCTCATTTTTCCCAGACCTTTTAACAATCGATTAATTTCAGCTCTCCCTCCAGGGAATTCTTTTTGTTCAAACTTAAAAGCAACTTGGGTGAGATATTTCCAGCATATAAAAAGTAATATAACAGAAATTGGCATTCCAAACATTGCCCATTTAAGGAAACTTATTTCAATTCCGTAAATTTGCTCCACAATTCCTGCAAAGATCAAATTTGGAGGCGTTCCTATTAATGTCCCAATCCCACCTATTGAAGCACTGTAAGCAATTGCAAGCATTAATGCCTTTCCGAATTTCAAATTTTCATTTTCAATGGTATTCGGATTATCCTTTAACTGGGTAATTATTGCTATTCCAATAGGAAGCATCATTACCGCTGTAGCCGTATTTGATATCCACATAGATAGAAAACCCGTGGCAACCATAAATCCTAAAATAATGTAATTGACATTTGTCCCTATCAGTTTAATAATAGAAAGAGCAATGCGTTTATGCAAATTCCATTTTTCTATTGTAACCGCTAAAAAGAATCCTCCTATATATAAAAATATGTATTTGTGACCAAAAGCCGCGGTTGTAGTTGCTATATCTAAAGCTCCCGTTAATGGAAACAATACTATGGGCAAAAGAGCGGTTACAGCAATGG
>JBBRGD010000461.1:0-1629 GCA_038241065.1 Flavobacteriales bacterium | reverse complement strand
AACAACCATGGCAAATCAGTCAGAAAAGGAACTTAAATAGGTTTCTTAAAGTTCAAATCCTTTCAAAAAAAACCATTATACTGAAGCACCCTGAAATCAATTGTATTGAATTCAGGGTTTTTCTTTTTCAAGGTCTTGTATAGTTTCATACTACCGATAGCCCTGTTGGCAGAGCCGGAAGGAGCTGTAAGGGAAACTGTTTTTATAATTCGTCCCTCCAGTAAAAACTGATAGATCCTTGGCACCTCGGCGGAAATCACTCTTAGACTAATTTCTTCTGGGTGCTGCTTCAAATGTTTTCTAAAGAAATATTCAGGACCGTTTTTACTGTTTCCGCCTGTAAACAGCAAAGTATCAATTTTAGGATGTCGCCTTAAAATTTCTGTCATATTCCGCAACCTGACATTTTCCATTCCCAGATCGGAAGCATCTATTTTATCACGTTGGCTGCTTTGAACCACATCACAAATCCCAATTCCCCTTTTTAATAAAAACCTTTTTCGTTGCTCAATAGCTTCATTCGTATTTTCAAATTTTAAATCTAAATCGAATAATTTATCCAATACCGGCCAGAGTAATCCGTCCCTACTGCCATAGCAAAAATCCACATCGTTTACTTTTAATTCCCCGGTTGTAAATCTTGGCGGCGGCAAGGTGCCCACAATAAGTTTAGTAGCATTCTCAGGAATAAAAGGTTCATAAGGATGCGTATGATAAAACATGTACTCTATTTTTAAACTATTTATTTCATTACAACTATTAAATCATCTGCAAATACCATTTCTCCTTCTTTTAGCAGAACCCTGTCAATTTCGCCTTCAGCATGTGAAGTAATTGTGGTTTCCATTTTCATGGCTTCAATTATAAATAAGGGTTCATTTTTTTTCACCTTTTGACCGGGCTTCACCAATACCGAAGATAACGAGCCCTGAAGAGAAGCGCATATCTCATTGTCGTTATTTTTATCGCATTTTTGATGGACTATTTTTTTAACTTTTATAGATTTATCCAGAATTTTCACAACGCGGGTTTGTCCGTTTACTTTAAAAAACACATCCACCAAACCATCTTCGTGAGCTTCACCTACAGATAAAAGTTGTATGAGCAAGGTTTTTCCTTTGTCCATTTCCACGATGATCTCTTCTCTGAGTTCCATCCCGTAGAAGAAATTTTTGGTAGGAATTTTAATGACATTGCCATGTTTTTCATGGTGATTAAGTGCATCGGTAAACACTTTTGGATACAATTTATAGGAAAGAAAATCGCTGATATCCAATTTCCTGTCCAATTTCTCATTGAAGATCTCCTGAAATTCAGCAAATTCGGCTTCAAAATCGATAGGGTCCATATGTTGGTTTGGTCTATCTGTATAAGGTTTTTCATCCTTTAAAATAATTTTTTGAATTTTTTTAGGAAAACCACCAACGGGCTGTCCCAAATCACCTCTAAAAAAACTTTTAACCGATTCCGGAAAGGAAAGGTTTTCACCATTTTCCAAAACATCATCTACCGTCAGATTATTACTGATGAGAAATTGCGCCATATCCCCCACCACTTTAGAGCTTGGTGTCACCTTAATTATATCCCCAAAAAGCTCATTTACCTCCCCATACATTTGGGTAATTTCAG
>JBBRGD010000460.1:0-1646 GCA_038241065.1 Flavobacteriales bacterium | reverse complement strand
ACTTCCGCGAACCTCTTGGGGTTTTGCCTTTTTGTGATCACATCGTTGCACGTCGCTAATCTTACAGAGACACACCTCATAGATAAACTCACATCTATTGTCGCTTTGCTCCTTACTTTTTCGTGTGTTTTTTCATTTACTTCCATCAGAACCATCAGCAGCAAAAAAGAACACCGTCTGGAAACCATCGCCGATTATCTTTTTTCTTACCTCACTCGCAGGAATTCTTGTCATAATTTTACTAATCACTCTCAACATTATAAATTGAATTCAGGCTCAGATAAACTTCAAAATTAAACAACAATTTTAAAAACAATAAAATAATAATTAGCACTATCAACATGACCAAAATAACGGTCCATACTGAATGAATCGAAATTATTAGAATTCAGGCTTATTTTTTATATTAGTGCTTTTTCCGGTCCTAAAATTTTGATAAATTTATTTAGAAACTGGCCATGAACCTTATTTAAACGAAGAAATTAGACCCTTGTTTTGAAATATATTACAAAAACTGTCTGGATTTTATCCATAGTGAGTTTGTTTACAGACACAGCAAGCGAAATGCTGTATCCAATAATGCCTATATACTTAAAATCTATTGGTTTTTCAATTGTACTGATAGGTATTCTTGAAGGATTCGCGGAAGCAACGGCCGGATTGAGCAAGGGATATTTTGGAAAATTATCCGATAATTCCGGGAAACGGGTTCCCTTTGTACAACTTGGATATACGTTTAGTGCCATTTCAAAACCGATGATGGCAGTTTTCATTTTTCCGGTTTGGATTTTCTTTGCCCGGACCATAGATCGCTTGGGAAAAGGAATTAGGACCGGGGCAAGGGATGCAATTCTATCAGACGAAGCCACCCCGGAAACCAAAGGAAAAATTTTCGGATTCCATCGTTCCCTGGACACTTTTGGTGCGGTCCTGGGTCCTTCGTTCGCCCTGCTCTATTTATATTTCAATCCCGAAAACTATAAAACTCTTTTCTATATTGCCTTTATTCCCGGGCTTATTGCCGTATTGACCACTTTTTATCTAAAAGATAAAGGCAAAAAAATTGAGACTCAAAAAATCACGACCCCATTTTTTTCCTTCTTAAATTACTGGAAAGTAAGTCCGCCACAATACCGAAAAGTAGTAACAGGGCTTTTAGCCTTTGCTTTGTTTAACAGCTCAGATGTTTTCCTGTTACTAAAAGCCAAAGAGGCTGGGCTTAGTGACACGATGGTAATTGGAGTTTATATTTTCTACAACCTTGTTTATGCCCTGAGTGCATTTCCTCTTGGGATTGTTGCTGACAAAATTGGTTTAAAGAAAATGTATGTTTTCGGGCTTTCAATATTTGCCATTGTATATTTTGGAATGAGCATTAGCTCCAATATATTTGTGATTGCCGGCTTGTTTTTTCTTTATGGTGTGTATGCCTCCGCTACCGAAGGAATTTCAAAAGCCTGGATCAGCAACATAAGCCTCAAAAAAGATACCGCGACAGGAATTGGGACGTATTCAGCTCTTCAAAGCATTTGCTCTATGCTGGCAAGCTCATTGGCGGGATTTATCTGGTATAAGTTTGGCGCCAGTGCAACCTTCATAATTACGGGGGTTTCAACCCTGTTAATTATTTTTTATTTTTCTTTTTG
>JBBRGD010000459.1:0-1655 GCA_038241065.1 Flavobacteriales bacterium | reverse complement strand
AACCTTATAATTTTTATATAAAACAGCGGCGTTAACCTCCGGGTCTTTTGGATGCTGCTTTTCCAATAATTCTTCTTCAGAAACTTTGCCATATCGAAAATCCTGCGCCGCAGTATTTAAAACAAAAATTAACATTAAAGCTAACAAGTAAATTTTGTTCATTTTGATTAGTTTATTAGTGCAGAGATTACTGCTTTTTGATTATTTCCTGAGTTAATTTCATTCATGAATTTTTTAAAATTTTCATAGAATCCTTTCTCCCAGCTGCCATCTTTTAAAATATAAGTTCTTGTAATTATTAATTCATTATTAGAATTTGTTCCCGGAACAAATTGAAAACTTCCAAATTCATTTTCTGTGAAAAATGGATCTGGTAAAGTTTCAATTTTATAACCTTCAGGAATTATAATTTTGCTGTGGTCAATAAAGGTTTTACCTCTCAAAATTTTAAGCGGTAATTTTCGGGGCGTATATCTTGGAGTATTTTCTACCTGCAGATCATAAATATTTAACGGAACTAAAATTTTATTGCCCGCTGGTGTTCCAAAATTTGTTCCTTTAATTTCCAGGCGTTCCGTAAATTTCTGGTCTCGTTTATCATTTTCAAAAGAGATCTTACCGATTTCCAGGTTTTTCAACTTCCAGAATTGTTTTTTATAATAGTTCTTCTGATCCTTTTCTGTAATATCTTTTATACTGTACATATTCCCATACATAACTCCTTCATTTCTTCTTTCCAAAACCCCGGAAAAATCCCCATTAGACTTTAATTCTATTTCACTATTAGTTACTATAAGATTCTCATTGACAGAATACTTTTTAGTTTTGACAATCTGCCCGCCCTCCGGTGTCATTAACAGGACATTTCGGTTATCGGTGAAATCCCCCAAATAGTTAAAAGGCATTGTTTGACTGGTACATTCCAGCCATATATCTTCCTGATCTTTTCTGGGTATATTTAGAATTACATGATTGCCTTGCATTGAAGCAAATTCCGGATCAATATCCCTATTTTGTTCTCCCGCAAACACTACCGTATAGTAAGAATCTATATTCTGACTTTTTAAAAGTGCCCTGGTGTAATTAGTGAGCGCCTTGCAGTCACCATATCCCAATGCATCTACATCTTTGGCTGCCATTGGAACCCACCCTCCAATACCCAATTGCACGCTTATATACCTGGTCTTATTTTGAACATATTCATAAATTACCCGGGCTTTTTCGATCTCATCATTGAGATCTTTCGTCAATCTGGAAATATCTTCCAATGTTTTGGCAGATATTTCATGTTCTTCGCTCAATAAATTATCATATTGCCATTGTCCAAATTCCAGCCAATTTTCAGCTGAACCTTCAACCCCTACTAAAGAAAAATCGTTTAATGCTATGCGAACAACCGGAAATATTTCGTAAAAAGCCGGACTTAAAACTTCAGGAATTGATCCGGGAATATTTTGTGCAGAATAATATAGATCACTGCCATTTTTATCTGATTTAATAAAATCGTTAAGATTTTTTTCTGATACCCTGATGGGTAAATTTAGCGGATTATTTATTCTGTATGATGAAGTTTGAACACTTTGAAAATAATCATCCACAGGAAACCAGGGATTCACAAAGACGGTATTAACTGAAACCACTTCACTTGAATACTC
>JBBRGD010000458.1:0-1669 GCA_038241065.1 Flavobacteriales bacterium | reverse complement strand
ATAACCCGGAGAATGCCGAAGGAGAATCTACAGATGTAGTTACGATGGCTGCCTATGGAGCCCCTTATGAAGTTGCTGCCGATTTTAATATGTATTCTTTGGCGATCTCCAGAAATATTCCCGTAGCATGGGGACCTGTTTCAAATTTGCAGTTTTATAATGATTTTGCTTATATGCAGAAAAACGCCTCCGGATTTACTGATTCCTATATGAATGTAACCGGAGTTTTAGTCTCTGCCGGAAGTGTATATACCTATATTGATTATGCCGCTGGATATAACCATTCCTGGTTAGGCGGAAATTTTGTAGACGATTTCTCCAAGGGACATCCGGATGCAAAATGGGAAGCAAGGTTCAACATTAATATTGGCTACTATTTTTAGGGTTTCTATATAATACGGAGGGTTTCAAACTCTCAGAGAAATTAAATTACATCAAAAAAACAAGTTTTATGGCTAAGAAGATTATAAGAAGTGATGAGAGAAAATCCATTTTTGGATTGGAAGTGAATGGGCCTGTATTTTTCACCTCGGCTATTACCATCATCATAATAATAACATTAACCCTGATGTATAAAGACAGGGCAGAACAATATTTTACCGCAATTCAGGATTTTGTCGCTAATAAAGCGGGGTGGTTTTTTATATTAAGCGTAAATGTTTTTCTGATATTTATGATTTATCTGGCCTTCAGTAAATTTGGGCAGTTAAGGATTGGAGGACAAAGCGCGAAACCTGAATTTAAAACTCTTTCCTGGTTCGCGATGCTATTTAGTGCGGGAATGGGAATTGGGTTGTTGTTTTGGAGTATTTCAGAACCAATTTATCATTTTATGAGTCCGCCAATGGCAGAAGGCGGAACTGCCGAAGCAGCCAAGGAAGCTATGAAATTCACCTTTTTACACTGGGGTTTTCACGCCTGGGCAGTTTATGCATTGGTAGGATTATCCCTGGCGTATTTCACGTATTCCCGCGGACTTCCACTTACCATTAGATCGGTTTTTTATCCTTACTTAGGAGATAAAATTTACGGAAAAATTGGAGATGCCATAGATATCTTCGCTGTACTCGCCACTTTATTTGGCCTTGCCACTTCTTTAGGAATGGGCGTTCAACAAATTGCGGCAGGATTAAATCACCTTTTTGGAATAGATAGCGGAGTACAAACTCAAATTATTCTAATTGCCGGAATAACATCAGTAGCAACCGTTTCAGTTGTTTTAGGAGTAGATAAAGGGGTGAGAGTTTTGAGCGAATGGAATATGAGAATAGCGGTATTATTTCTTCTGGTGGTTTTGATATTAGGACCAACGATCTTTATTTTTAAATCCTTCGTACAAAATACAGGGAATTATTTGTCCGGTTTTCTTCAAGTTTCAACCTGGACAGAAAGTTACACCGGGACCAATTGGCAAAATGCCTGGACCGTCTTTTACTGGGGATGGTGGATTGCCTGGTCACCTTTTGTAGGAATGTTTATTGCCCGTATTTCCAAAGGACGTACCGTGCGTGAGTTTATATTAGGGGTTTTATTAGTACCTTCCATTGTGACTTTTTTCTGGATTTCAGCTTTTGGAAGCACAGCGATACATGAGGCGCTGCTTGGGGATGATACAATTATAAATGCCGTGAATGATAATGTTGCCACTGCCCTGTTTGTGTTTTTGGAA
>JBBRGD010000457.1:0-1676 GCA_038241065.1 Flavobacteriales bacterium | reverse complement strand
GCATAATTCCGCCGGAACCAACACTTATTTTTTTTGTCCCTCCTGCGATGTATCCAATAAGGACAGAAGTGGCTGAACTGCCGATACTTATCATATTGTGGTGCTCTGCCAACCAGAAGCGTTTATAACCAAAGTCCTCTGCTTTTTGAGCCAAATCCAGGCTGTTTTTAAAAGTTTCTCCTGGGGTAGTTCCTTTGGAAATACTTGCTAATTCTAATATGGAAAAGGGAATGTTTTTTTGTGTCATGCTGAAATTTAAATATTGAATTTGTGGAAATAGCTATTTCCAACGTTTATATTGGTTGGTCTATGGATGTCCCCGAAACTTTCATGGTTAAACAAATGGTTAAACAGAAAGTGAAAGTTGAAAGCCAGCTCAAAAAATATAGAAGAGTAGAAGGCTTTAAATTAGTCTCAAAGAATTTGCGGGTAATTTGACTTTTTAGATCAGCATAATTTTAGAACCTACCTTGTGATTTTGCTCCGGGCCTACTGATTTCAAATTTGGAAAACATGTTTGACACTAAGTGACTATTCAAACGACAAACTACCAAGCAATCTATTAAAATTTCACTTCTATTCCAGATTTTTAAATTTTGATCGATTATTTACTAAATTTGATCATCCTTAAAATCCTATATGAATAAAATAATTGTTGTTAACAATCCTGAAAATTGGCAACTTCCGGTTGAAAATATTAGTATTGTATCCTCACAGGATTATCTCACAAATCCTGATTTCGCCCGACTCAAAAATGCCAGAATTTTTAATTTGTGCAAGGATTATTCCTATCAATCCAAGGGTTATTATGTTTCGCTTTTAGCAGAAGCCCGGGGTCATATAGCAATACCTACAGTTATGAACATCGTGGATCTTAGGGAACCAAAATTGGTGAAGATCGTTTCTGAAGAATTTGATGATCTTATTCAATACTCTTTAAAGAACCTGAAATCCCAGGAATTTACACTGAGTATTTATTTTGGACAAAATGTTGCTCAAAAATATAAAGAGCTAAGTGCCATGTTTTATAGGCATTTTCAAATTCCATTTTTAAGGGTGAAGTTCAATTTTACCACAAAATGGAATATAAAAAGTGTTCGGGCAATATCAGAATCCGAAATTCCGGAGGAGCATAAAGAAAGTATGCTTCATTTTGCAGCGCAATATTTCGCTAAAAAACGCTATGATACCCCCAAGGCAAACCAGGCAGATTATGATCTTGCTATTCTTGTGCAACCTAATGATCCTGCACCTCCAAGCAATCCAAAAGCGATCAGGAAATTCATAGAATTGGCAGAAAAAATGAACTTTTATGTGGAGGTGATCTCCCCAAAGGACCTTTCCCGCCTTTCGGCATTCGATGCGCTTTTTATCCGGCAAAGTACGGAAGTGAATAATGAAGCCTATGCTTTTGCCCGTAAAGCCCAACAGGAAAACATCGCTTTGGTGGATTATCCGGATGCGATCCTTAAATGCTGTAATAAGGTTTTTATGGCCGAAGCTCTGGAAAATGCAAATATTCCAACTCCCAAAACCATTATTGTACATAAGGATAATAAAAATGATGTTTTAAAAGTTACAGGATTACCCTGTGTGCTGAAATCTCCCGATTCTACCTTTTCCTTCGGAGTGAAAAAAGCGAATACCGAAGAGGAATTTCAGGAATTGGTGAATTT
>JBBRGD010000456.1:0-1684 GCA_038241065.1 Flavobacteriales bacterium | reverse complement strand
AAGCGACGCCTACCCACGACAAGGCTTATTCGGTTTCTTTAACCCTTCCTCCTATGGGAGTAATCTAATTAAAAAGGGAACCATCCTAATAATTAATTGAATAAAAAAAATCCTGCCAATCGGCAGGATTTTTTTTATAGTTAATACGTTAGCTTTTTAACTAATTTCCAACTCTTTAAAAAACTTTTGATCATCAATTTTGATTTCCACTCTATAAATACCAGATGGAACATGAGAAAAATTGAATGTTTTTTTTATTACGAGCTCCCTGCTGTATAAATTTCCAACTAAAACTCCATTGGAGTCATAGACCTTCATCACAGCTTTCATCTTCTTTGGATTACTCAAAAACAACCTAACCTGTCTTTTCTCAATTTCAAAACAAGGTTTGAAAACAAACCCGGATAATTCATCTATTTCCAGTCCATTTTCTGTTTTCTTAATAGTAGTAACAAGCAAACTGCCCTCTTTATCCAGGTTAAGGTAGTAAATACCGTTTGGGACCAATTCGAAATTGAATGTCCTTTGATACGGTTCCATTTTACCAATGCTATCCTTAAAAATAACTTTTCCAAAAGTATCCTTCAATAGAAGAACATCTCCTTTATCACTCCTGTTAATAGCAACCTTCAAATTTTCATTGTCCAAAACCTTAACATCCAAATCTTCGGCAGCTTCCATCATAAACCCGATACAAAGGGCTAATACCAATAAAGCATTTTTAAATTCATTTTTCATAATTTTCAGTTTAAAGGTTAATACTCTAATAATTATGAAACAAATATATACGGCACATCTAAGATAATTCACATTGAAATATTCATATAAATGTTCTATTTTAACTTATAATAACTTAAGAAAAAACATAAAGGGTAAAATAACATACTTTTACGGTAATTTTGTAAATCGATGAACCTAAAACCTTATTTAAATTATTCCTATTTAAATAGCGAATATTATGACAAATCCATCAAAACCGAAATTTGAAAAAATAGTACCCACCTTTGGAAGTTCCTTCTCTTACCGGATATATAACCAAAGTCAGCAGAACAAAAATCATACTTTTTGGCATTACCATCCGGAACTGGAGCTTGTATATGTAAACGGAGGTTCCGGCAAAAGGCAAATAGGAAGTCATATTTCCTATTACAGGAAAGGAGATTTGATTTTAATAGGGGCTGATTTGCCTCATTGTGGTTTTACAGATAGCCTTAGTGGTCATGAGTGTGAAACCGTAATTCAAATTGCGCCAGATTTTTTAGGTGCTGCCTTTTTTGACATTCCCGAGATGAAAAATATAAAAGCACTTCTGGAAACCTCAAAAATGGGAATTGTATTTCATGGCGAAGAGAAAAAGAGAATTGGCAAAGAAATAGAAAACCTAAATACTAAAGATAATTTTGAAAAATTAACGGGGCTTATAACGATTCTGAAATATCTTGCGGAAGCAGAAGATTACACCATCCTCAATGCACAGGGCTTTATACTGGAATCAGAACTTCAGGATAATAACAGGATTAATGTGATTTTTAATTTCGTGAAGGAAGAATTCACCCGTCCTATCTCCTTGGAAGAAATTGCTGGGATGTCCAATATGACCATTCCTTCTTTTTGTAGGTACTTTAAAAAAATAACCGGGAAAACCTTCGTTCAATTTGTAAATGAATATAGGCTTGTTCATGCC
>JBBRGD010000455.1:0-1694 GCA_038241065.1 Flavobacteriales bacterium | reverse complement strand
CTTTCTTTTTAAATTTGATCCGGAAGTGGTCCATTATTTTACTTTTGATTTTCTTAAAATTATATTTAAAATACCCGGAACAAAGGCTCTTATTAAAAGTATGTATCAGTTAAATGATCCAAGGCTGGAGCGCGAAGTTTTTGGGCTGAAATTTAAAAACCCGATTGGACTGGCTGCAGGCTTTGATAAAGATGCCAAGCTATATAAGGAGTTTGATGCCTTCGGTTTCGGATTTGTAGAAATTGGAACGGTGACGCCAAAACCACAACCTGGAAACGAAAAAAAACGCATATTCCGACTGAAAGAAGATGAAGCAATAATCAATAGAATGGGATTTAATAATGAAGGCGTGGAAGCAGCTGTAAAACGTTTAAAATCTAATAAAGATGTGTTGGTTGGCGGCAATATTGGTAAAAATAAAACCACTCCAAATGAAGATGCGGTAAGTGATTATATGATCTGTTTTGATGCGCTGTTTGATTATGTGGATTATTTTGTAGTAAATGTCAGTTCCCCGAATACCCCCAATTTAAGGGCTCTGCAGGAAAAGAAACCGCTTACTGCGTTGCTGAAAACCCTTCAGAATAAAAATGAACGAAAACCAAAACCCAAACCAATTTTATTGAAAATTGCCCCCGATCTTACTGATTCCCAATTGCTTGATATTATTGATATTATTGCTGAAACAGGTATCGCCGGAGTAATTGCTACCAATACAACAATAACCCGAGGGGAATTGAAGTCGGCCAATAAAGATGAAATGGGTGGTTTAAGCGGCCGGCCTGTAAAAAACCGGTCTACAGAGGTAATTAGGTTTCTTGCTGAAAAAAGTAAAAGGGCTTTCCCCATTATTGGGGTAGGAGGGATCCATTCCGCAGAGGATGCTCTGGAAAAATTGGAAGCAGGGGCAAGTCTTGTCCAATTGTACACCGGATTTATTTATGAAGGCCCCGGTTTAATCAGAAAAATTAATAAGAAGATCCTGGAGAGAAGTTGAATTTTCGTAAAGTTTTCAATTAGTATTCCGAATTTGAAAATTTGATTCATAGATTTTCATCTGAATAAAATTTATCGGTCAAAGGAACTTCCTTTAAAGTAAATTCACAATATTAGAAATTAAATTCCTGTCAATTGATAGAACAAATAATTCTGTTTTTAACGGCATCCATGTTACTAACAATCTCTCCCGGGCCAGATATAGTGTACGTTTTGGTGCAAAGTATGGCTAATGGGAAAAAGACTGGAATAATCACTTCTTTGGGCCTGGTTTCAGGGATTATGGTACACACTACCCTAGTTGCTTTCGGGGTTTCGGCAATTATCAAAGAATCGGGTACCATTCTTATGTTGATCAAAATTTTTGGAGCGCTGTATTTGTTTTTTCTGGCATATAAGGTCCTTAGTAGCGGGAAAAATTTTTCATTGAGTTCAGAGGAAGTTCCAATAAATAATAATAACAATAATAAAATGTTCATGCGGGGATTTATTATGAACGTGCTCAATCCCAAGGTGACTATCTTCTTTTTGGCATTTTTTCCTGGATTTTTATGGACTCCGGAAAAAGATATTGTCTTTCAGTTTTATACTCTCGGGCTTCTATTTATGTTACAGGCATTTATAATTTTTGTATTGGTAGCTTTACTGGCAGGTAATATTTCAGGTTTTTTAAAAAATCATCCTTCATCCGGAGTTGT
>JBBRGD010000454.1:0-1723 GCA_038241065.1 Flavobacteriales bacterium | reverse complement strand
TAAACCCTTAAAATTTCCTCGATCACATCAGCTTCCCGCTGCACATCGACACGATAGGAAGGAATTGTAAGTCCCATTCCGGTTTCGGTAACGTTATTCACCCTTATTTCCAATGAAGCGAGAATAGATTTTATGGTTTCTTCTGCCAAGTTTTGACCTATGAGTTTGTTTACCTTCTCAAAGGTTAAGAACACTTGGAAATCTTCAATTTTATTAAAATAAAGATCTTCCACATCGCTCGTGATTTCTCCTCCTGCAATTTCTTTTATCAGCAATGCGACTCTTTTTAAGGCGTATTGAGTTATATTGGGATCTATTCCCCTTTCAAATCTAAAGGAAGCATCGGTATTTAAGCCGTGGCGTTTTGCAGTTTTTCGGATACTAACCGGGTTAAAATAAGCACTTTCAATAAATATTTTTGTTGTTTGGGCAGATACTCCACTGCCTATACCGCCAAAAACCCCGGCAATACACAAAGGCTTTTCAATGTCACAAATCATAAGATCCTCCTCGTGCAATTCACGTTCTACTCCATCTAAAGTGATAAATTTCGTTCCTGTTTGAAGGGTTTTTACGTGAATTTCATTTCCCGCAATCTTGTCGGCATCAAAAGCATGCAGCGGTTGTCCCAATTCGTGCATCACGTAATTTGTGGCATCAACAATCGTGTTTTTAGGATTTATTCCAATTGCTTTTAGCCTGTTTTGAAGCCATTTGGGAGAATCTACTACCTTAATTTCCGAGATTGTGATACCGCAATAGCGAGGTGCAAGGCTGGAATCTTCTACATTTACAGGAATTCTGAAACTTCGGCTGTCGATATTAAATCCACCAACTGAAGGAGTGATGAGCTCCAGGCTTAGGTTTTGTTGTTGGTAACCTGCCTTTAAATCCCTGGCAACACCCCAGTGGCTCATAGCATCAGAGCGGTTTGGGGTAAGTCCTATTTCAAAAACGTAATCGTTTTCAATATTAAAAATTTCAGAAACGGGAGTGCCGGGAATCAAGTCAGCTTTAAGCACCATAATTCCATCGTGGCTGCTTCCAAGTCCCAGTTCACTTTCTGAACATACCATCCCAAAGCTTTCTTCCCCACGGATCTTTCCTTTTTTTATTTCCCAGGCTTCCCCTTTTTCGTCATACAATGTTGTGCCAATTGTCGCGACTGGAACTTTTTGCCCCGCGGCAATATTGGGAGCGCCGCATACTATTTGAAGAGATTCTCCATTGCCAATATCCACTTTGCATAATTTAAGCCTGTCCGCATTGGGATGGAGCTCGCAAATCAATACGTGGCCGGTTACTATTCCCTGTAATCCGCCTTTTACACTTTGGAAATTATGGATCCCTTCTACCTCCAGTCCTAAATCTGTCAGCAAATGGCCGGTTTCTTCAGGGGTATTGGGGAGTTTTATAAATTGTTTAAGCCAGTTGTATGAAATCTTCATAGGTGTTTTTTTTCCGATGGTAAAGATAGTATTACTAATAGTTTTGGCATAATTTGAATTTTATTTTTACAGGAAAACCTGAGAAAAAAAATGAGAGCCATTTGGCTCTCATTTTTAAAAGGGTAAAGGGAACACTAATTCTTTTTTTCCATTTTCATTGCATACACCTTTTTCCACTCCTGTTCATTTCCTCCGGGTTCAAATATCACCCAGTCTAAATTATTGTTATCGTTTTTTTTATTTATTTCGTGTCTCATTTTTTTCTTTTCTCCTTT
>JBBRGD010000453.1:0-1726 GCA_038241065.1 Flavobacteriales bacterium | reverse complement strand
ATTGGGCCCCAGCAGTTTAAGGGCCTGTTCAATAACAGGTTTTATCTTTATATATTCTTTGTGCTGAGGCATCTCACAAGCAAAAAACATTAATTTTTTTACTACTTCCCTGGAATAAATGGCAGCTTTAATTATCTTTTTACTATCATTTTTTGTTTGTATTTCATTGGAATTGGACTCAATCAGTTCGGCAAATCCCAGGATATTTCCCAGGGGCGTGTTGAGTTCATGGGCAATTCCTGCAGTAATTTCACCCAATATGGAAAGGCGGTCATTCCGCTCGGCACTTCTTTTGAGAAGCTCTTCTTTTTTTAATATTTCCCCACGTTCAAAAAACTCGCTTATTTCCGTTGCAATCCTGTTCAGGAGTTTTTGTTCTTCCTCTAAAAAATGGGCATTCTCTAATTGTTCGGTGTCGTAATAAACTTTTATGAAACCCTTATAATTATTGAAGAGCAGAATATCACCTTTTTGGAAAATAGAATTATTGGGAAGATTTGCAGTCAATACCTTATAACCTTCAAATTCTAATTGTACTATGGCATGTTCAGGGAAAAGCCAGGCTTCCTTGGTAATTTTACAGATTTCTTCCAGCATCCCAAAAATGGATCCGGAATGTTTACGTATTGCAGATGATACTTCATAAAGACAGGAAAGCTCTTTTACACGCTCCTCCAACTTTTTTGATAAAGAGAATTGGTTTAGCATTTAGAAAAGCTATTTATTGGGCTAAAGGTCTGGAATATCTAACATTTTTCCATTTTTTAATCTTCCCAATACAACTACATCTTTGCTGTCTCCATACTCCTGGATGGCGCGTTGAAGTTGTTCTTTGGTGTCCCTTCGAATCTTGACACCAGTTTTTTGATTTTTATTCCTGACTTCAATGTAGTAGCCGTCCCGTAGGTCTTTTGGTTTTGTGGATGGTCGTCCCATTACAGATTTTTGGTTTAAATATAAAAAGACTTATTCCCATAAACGCATAAAAAGTATAAAAATATCCTATAATCCCATAAACAGTTAGGTTTTTTATAGAATTCATTACTGGCATGCTGTAATTTATACGGGTTTACGATGCCTTGAACGGTTTGATAATAACTGTGGTGCCAGAATAGAGGCCGGAGTAATTTTTTGATTACCTGTAAACTAAATTGACCATACGTAGCATCAAAGATTTACTCAGTCCGCTATCGTACCGATCACAACTTTTTTCTTCTTTATGTAATTTGGTCTAAAAAACATATTCGTCATAATTGCATATTCTTTGTTCTCGAAACTGTCTTTTTTTGGATACGATGCGGAAATTGTTTTTTGGTTAGAAAACTTTCCGATTAGTTTATCCTGGAATTATATTTTTTAATCTTCATTGGTTACTGTAAATTGAGATTTATAAGAACGCAGGATCAGCCCAAAAATCCCTGTGATTGATCTATAAGACAACTGCTGGTTGATAAATTGATTGCCAAAAATAATAATTCATTTTGAAAAATTATATAAACTTACATTATTGTCCCGCTAAGTTTTCTTGATTTGATAATATTCTATATAAGGAAGGGGAATTCGGACTTTTTCGGTAATTGTACCTTGCTTTCTGTAAGGATGCCTGTATATTTTTAACGAAAAAATTGCTTTGAAAGAAATTAATATGCAATTTAGTGTAGATTATTTTTTTTACTCTGGCAGCATAGCGGTCTTTCAATTTTATTCTAACAATGATTATCTTATT
>JBBRGD010000452.1:0-1728 GCA_038241065.1 Flavobacteriales bacterium | reverse complement strand
ACAAGATTCTAAAATCCAACGAGGTACTAAATCTAGTATTTGTCAAGTAAAGGTTTATTGTTATTTTTATTGCGTCTGAAGAGTCCCATAAATTATTTTATTTTCTGCTAAAACAAAAATAAGGGATTCTCAGGCACTTTTAATATCTTACTTTCGGATAGCAGTGAATTTATATAGGGAATTACCCTAGTTTTTAATCATAAACTACTTTGTGTTTTGCCAACACCTAATTCCTGGTAGAATAGGCAGGAGTTTAAATTATTCTATAAACCTTAGGCAGGGCCTTTTAAATCAAATATCTTTGTAAAAAATTTGAATGCTATGGCGCATAAGGCTGGTTTTGTAAATATTATAGGAAATCCCAATGTGGGGAAATCCACATTGATGAATGCTTTTGTAGGTGAAAAACTTTCCATTATTACCTCTAAAGCTCAAACTACCCGCCACCGTATCTTAGGAATTGTAAACGGGGAGGATTTTCAGGCGATTTTAAGCGATACCCCCGGGATTATCAAGCCTGCCTATGACTTGCAAAAATCCATGATGGATTTTGTGAAATCGGCTTTTGAAGATGCAGATGTGCTGCTTTATATGGTTGAAATTGGCGAACAGGCATTGAAAGATGAAGCTTTTTTCAACAAGATCATTCATTCCAAAATACCTGTATTATTGCTGCTCAATAAAATAGATACTTCAAACCAGGAACAACTGGAAGAACAGGTGCAGTACTGGGCTGAAAAAGTGCCGAATGCCGAGATATATCCAATTTCTGCCTTACAGGGATTTAATGTCTCCGAGGTTTTTAGCAGGGTAGTGGAATTATTGCCGGAATCACCTGCCTTTTATCCAAAAGATACGCTCACAGATAAACCGGAACGATTTTTTGTAAATGAAATTATTCGTGAAAAGATTTTAATGTATTACAAAAAAGAAATTCCCTATAGTGTTGAAATTGATACCGAAGAATTATTTGAAGATCCCGAAATTATAAGAATGCGAAGCGTAATTATGGTAGAACGTGAAACCCAGAAAGGGATTATTATTGGACATAAAGGTGCTGCCCTAAAACGGGTAGGAGTAGAGGCTCGAAAAGATTTGGAAAAATTCTTCGGAAAACAAGTGCACTTGGAACTATACGTAAAAGTGAATAAAAACTGGCGTAACGACGCGAAGCAGCTAAAAAGATTTGGGTATAATAAAAAGTAACTGATTATTATAAGTTGGCAATAAGCTAATCGGAACTCCAAAAGAAAGTTTATAGATTAAATTAGAATTCGTAATTTTGATAAAAAGCTGAAAAATGGAATTAGAAGCTAGAAAAATAGAATTTATCCAAGAATTTTTAAAACTACAAAGTGAGGAAGCTATCTCTCGACTGGAAAAAGTTTTAAGAAAAGAAAAGGAAATGAACAGAATTAAAGATTTAGAACCAATGACTTTTGATCATTTTAACAAGAGAATTGATAAATCTATGAAAGATTCTCGTGAAGGAAAATTGACCGAAGCAAATGATTTAATGTCTGAGGTTGAAAAATGGAAATAAAAATATTCTGGACGGACTTCGCAAAAAAAGAATTACTAAAAAATTTCAATTACTTAAAAGATAATGCAAGTTTGAGGGTTGCAAAGAATGAAACCCGCAAAATTGTAAAAGAAACCATCCGACTTAAAAAACAACCAGAAATTGGTCAACAAGAAGATTTATTAGCCGACAGAAGTCAAGGGTTT
>JBBRGD010000451.1:0-1747 GCA_038241065.1 Flavobacteriales bacterium | reverse complement strand
CTAATGAATAGCCTGAGAATAAAAATTTGTGGAATGAAAAAAGCTGAAAATATCAGGGAAGCAGCTGCATTGCATCCAGATTATCTCGGTTTTATATTTTATGAAAAATCCCCTAGAAATTTTCAGGGTGAAATTCCGGAAATAGATCCAAATATTAAAAAAACAGGGGTTTTTGTCAATGCTTCAGTCAATTTTATTATAGCTAAAGTTGAAAAATATAAGTTTCAGGCAATTCAGCTTCACGGGAATGAAACTCCTGAATTTTGTGCTGAATTGAAACTTGCCGTAATTGAAAGCAAATCGAAATTTTTTATTCAAAAGAATATCGAAGGGAATTCAGCTTCAACTGAGATCATCAAGGTTTTTTCCATCAAAGACGAATTCGATTTTAACCGGTTAAAACCTTTTGAAGGAAAAGTGGATTATTTTTTATTCGATTCAAAAGGAAAAAATAAAGGCGGGAATGGAATCACCTTTAATTGGGAGATTTTAAAGGATTACCCTTCTTCTACCCCATTTTTCCTAAGTGGCGGAATTGGATTGGAAGAGGTGGAACAACTTGCTGAATTTCAAACTTATCTTCAAAAGATCGGAAAAGAGAAATTGTTGGTTGCAATAGATGTAAACAGCAAATTTGAAATTGAACCCGGAGTTAAAAATATTGAAAACCTGGCCTTATTTAAGAAAATCCTAAAAAAATTATAATAACTGAATTCCCTGGAATTTTATGTTGAGAAAGAAAAAACATAACTCAGGTTGATTTAATAAAAACTGACTAAAATGACATATCAAGCAGACGAAAAAGGATATTACGGTGAGTTCGGTGGAGCTTTCATACCGGAAATGTTATATCCCAATGTAGAAGAATTGCGCTCCAAATATTTGGAAATTATGAAAGAGGAATCTTTTCAGAAGGAATTTAAGCAACTTCTGAAAGATTACGTTGGCCGACCAACTCCGCTTTATTTAGCCGAACGATTAAGTGAGAAATACAACACCAAAATCTACTTGAAACGGGAAGATCTTTGTCATACCGGGGCGCATAAAATAAATAACACTGTCGGGCAAATCCTGGTTGCAAAACGCCTTGGGAAAGACCGGATCATTGCCGAAACCGGTGCAGGCCAGCACGGGGTTGCCACCGCCACGGTTTGCGCTTTAATGGGAATTGAATGCGTGGTTTATATGGGGGAAGTAGATATTGCTCGTCAGGCGCCAAACGTAGCGCGTATGAAATTGCTGGGCGCCACGGTAATTCCTGCGAAATCGGGAAGCAGAACCCTTAAAGATGCTACCAACGAGGCGATCCGGGACTGGATAAACAATCCAGTAAACACACATTACATAATAGGTTCTGCGGTTGGTCCACATCCATATCCGGATATGGTGGCAAGGTTTCAAAGTGTGATCTCAGAGGAGGTTAAAACTCAACTAAAAGAAAAGGAAAATCGGGAAAATCCCGATTATGTAATAGCCTGTGTTGGCGGAGGCAGCAACGCTGCCGGGATATATTTTCATTATCTGGACAATCCAGAAGTTGGTATAATAGCTGTAGAAGCAGCAGGAAAGGGAATTTTTACCGGAGAAAGTGCAGCGACCTCAGCCCTTGGAAAAGAAGGAATTATCCACGGCAGCAAAACTTTATTGATGCAAACCGCAGATGGTCAAATTACCGAACCTTATTCCATCTCGGCAGGATTGGATTATCCGGGAATTGGGCCAATGCACGCCAATTTATACCGGACCG
>JBBRGD010000450.1:0-1750 GCA_038241065.1 Flavobacteriales bacterium | reverse complement strand
CGAGCGCCGTGCGCTGTTCAATGAAACCGATGAAATGCTAGCCAAAAAAGTGACTGCAGCAATTGAAAACGAAATGACCGTGATTTTTTGTTTTGGGGAAGTATTGAAAGACCGCAAAGCAGAAAAACATTTTGAGGTTGTTAAAGAGCAATTGGAAAACGGCATCTTTCACGTTTCAAAAGATGCATGGAAGAATGTTATCCTCGCTTACGAGCCTGTTTGGGCTATAGGAACAGGGGAAACAGCATCTCCGGAACAAGCGCAGGAAGTTCATGCCTATGTTCGAAAAATTGTAGGAGAAAAATATGACGAGCAAACTGCCCAGGATGTTTCAATTTTATATGGCGGCAGTGTAAAACCAGATAATGCAAAAGAAATTTTCGCGAAAAAAGATGTGGACGGCGGGCTTATTGGTGGTGCTGCCCTGAAAGCAATCGATTTTCTAGCTATTGTAAATTCATTTTAAAAATGCCAAAGACTTATATCGAATTTCAGTTCACGGTAAATCCTTTGCAACCTGCATCGGAAATATTGATCGCTGAATTAAGCTATGCCGGATTTGAGAGTTTTGTGGAGAATGAAGAAGGCCTAACCGCCTATGTTGTTTCCGAAGAATTTGACGAGGAGGCTTTTGCGGGATTGCATATCCTGCAGTCGGATGAATTTGAGATCACCTACACCTCCCAGGAAATCGAAAAGGTCAACTGGAATATTGAGTGGGAGAAAAATTTCAATCCTATCATTATCGATGATCAGTGCTCTGTAAGGGCGCCATTTCACGAAAAGCCGGAAACCGAATTTGACATTATTATAGAACCTAAAATGTCTTTTGGTACCGGACATCACGCGACAACACATATGATGTTGCAATTCATCTTAAAAAATGATTGGGAAGGCAAAAAAGTGCTGGATATGGGATGCGGGACAGGAGTTTTAGCAATCCTGACCGAGATGAAAGGTGCAAAAAGCGTTGACGCCATAGACATTGATAATTGGTGCTACCTGAATTCCATGGAAAATGTAGTGCGAAATAACTGCGAACTTATTTCCGTTTACGAAGGTGCTGCTGAATTGCTGGAAGGTAAGCACTATGATATGATAATTGCCAATATCAACAGGAACATACTTTTAGAAGATATTTCCAAATACAGTGAATGTTTAAATTCCGGCGGAAAATTATTTTTAAGCGGATTTTATATCGAGGATATTCCGGCAATTGAAGAAGAATGTAACCTTAACGGGTTAAAAATTGAAGATGAGCTGGAACAGGAAAATTGGGCAGGTTTAAGTTTTATTAAAAGCTAATTTATTAATAAATTTGTATTTTAGTAACGGAATTTCAATATAAAACTAGGGATGATGAGCACGAAAGAAAGAGTATTGGAAAAGGTGAAAACCGAAACAAAAAAACAGAAAAATCACGAAATAGTTTTGTATAACGATGATTATAATACGTTTGATCACGTTATAGAAACCCTTATTGCTGCCTGTGACCACACTGCCGAGCAAGCTGAACAATGTGCTGTTCTGGTCCATTATAAAGGACAATGTACCGTAAAAACAGGTGCTTACACAGATTTGAAGCCAAGATGTTCCAAATTACTGGATGCGGGATTAAGCGCTGAAATTCTGGGTTAGAACGGCTTATATCGGGTTGAATTTAGTTTCGGAAAATAATGATCATAGGCCTTAGAAGTTTTTAAAATAAAACTTATATTTGCACCCGCCTAATTAACCGATGCAAATCCAT
>JBBRGD010000449.1:0-1751 GCA_038241065.1 Flavobacteriales bacterium | reverse complement strand
TTCAGGATGCGGTAGGTCGCCAAACTTGAGCATTTGAAGATTAGAATTGTTGAGCTGGGCATTATGCTACATAGTGGCCAGCTTATTTTTTGTCTTTTTTTTATATCATAAAAATTCTATTTTAACTTTTTTACCTTCTATTTTATATTTAAAATCCTTTGCAAATCCTAAACGGTTCAAGACAACCTCCAAAGATTGGCCTTTAAAATAACCATTAAATTTCCAAGGCTCCATAGGTTTATTTTGCAATGCTATTTCTACACCGTACCATGTTTCCAATTTTAGGAAAATTTGGTCTAAATTGGCTTCGTTAAATACCAAAAGGCCATCTTTCCATCCCACTACTTCGCTTATGTTGAATCGATTGATGCTCCCTGTACCCTCTTGGATATCTATACTTATCTCTTCACCGGGAGAAAGTAAGCTTAGGATATTACTGGCTTTAATTTTTACTTCAACTTTTCCACTTACCAGTGAAATCCGTTCCCGCTTCATTCCTTTGTAAGCATTGATATTAAAAGAAGTCCCCAATACCTTTACCTCAGAATTATCTGTTTTTACAATGAACGGTTTGTGTATATTCTCCACTACTTCAAAATAAGCCTCACCAGTTAAGGAAACCTCCCTGATTTCACCAAATTCAATTGGATAGACCAATGAAGAATTTGAATGAAGCCAAACCATGGTTCCGTCAGGTAATTTTATTTGCGTCTTTCCTACAGAAGGTGTAGATTTTTGGATGAGTTTAATTTCAGAAATATTATTTTGTTCGCCAATATTTTTGGTAAATTGTAAAACAACTGCAACAGAAATCAACAATATCGTAATGGCAGCCGCGATTTTATAATAAATACTGAATGAATTCGCCCTGGATGATTTCCCAAGAGTTTCTCTTTCCAGTTTTTCCAAAAAATTCCCAAAAGAAGTTTGTATAGCTTCATCTGAAGGCTTTGCGGTTTTAAACTTCATTCTCAGGATCATCTCCCGGGCAAGAGCGACCTTTTGGATCATTTCGGGGTGCCTGACCATCCATTGGTTCCAGTATATTTCCGTTTCGTAATCAGGATTTTTCACCCACTTTACAAAGGATTTATCCAGTAAAAGGTCTTCAACATTTTTTTGATTCGTTCCAGACATTATTTTTACTTTATATACTTAAAAGCACTTTGCCATTAAATATACATAAGCAAAAAAAATATTTATTTTCAGATTTAAATTTTTACTAAAGTTAACCCTCTAATTTATCAAAAAACTTTAAAAAACAGTCCATTGTTATGAATTTGATAAAAGACTAAAGTAAATTATACTAGCAAATACGGAAGTAGGATGCAAAGTTCAATATGGCTTCTTAGATAAGACAGTGCCCTGTATATGATATTTTGGATCGTGCGCCGATTCCCAACATTCAAGATTTCGGCAATTTGATCTATTGTTAGGCCTTCATAGTAATAGTAGTAAATGGCCTCACGCTGCCTGGCAGTCAAGCCGGATAACGCTAGATTTAGCTTTTCTATCCGTTCCTCATCAAGTTGGGCATTTATCATTTTATCTTCGGCAGAAAGCGAAAATTGAAAATCAGACCCTATAAAAAACTTGGCATTTTCGATTGCTTTTGTTTCTTTCTTTATAAGCTTTAAAAATAGGTTCTTAAAGGATTTTATGAGGTAAAATTTTATAGAATCTGTATCGGATAGGTTTTTATGCGATTGGCTAAGGTTTAGGAAAAGTTCTTGGGTACAATCTTCCACCAG
>JBBRGD010000448.1:0-1767 GCA_038241065.1 Flavobacteriales bacterium | reverse complement strand
AGTTCACCCCGTTCTTTTTCATTTATAGTTATTAACAAAATTACACTTATCAACAAAGAAAAAAAGAAGCAAAAAAAGAAATTTCATCATCATAATCATCATTAATTTTCAATTGATATTTCTGTTTGCTAATCTAAAGGAAGCTTCGGGGTTGAATGTTGAATTATGAGTTCTGAATTTTTATTAGGAATTTACCTCTTCGTCTATTTGTTTATACAATTTCTCGATCACCTCTTTCCCGTGGATCCTCTCCAATTTTCTGACTATAAAATGTCCTGTAGCCATATCTTGGAAATGATTCATAAAAATTGTGTTTAATGCGGCCCCGCTAATTGCACCAATAATCGGTACGGCCTGTGCGGCTGCTTTTTCACTGACCTGAATCCCGAACCGACTGGATATATTGGCAAAAAATCTTACCAGAACAGGCGCGCCTTCTTCAACAAATCCTTTTTTAGCTATAAACTCCGCGGCTTCAGTCATAGATTTTGTCAATAATGCCCGGGTAACGTAATACCCGCTCTCTGTACCATCATCTGAATCTGATGTTCCCCCTAAAGCCAAAACCTGCATACATTCCAGTTTAGTTTCCACATTTTTAACAGACTCTCCCTGAGAACGTGCAATATCGGCAATAGACCGAAGCATAAGGGTAGTTGAAACGGGAATTTCAACGGCCAGTCCCGCGAATCCAAAGAAACCGCCCACCCCACCGGATGCAGCTACCGCCAGTTTATGCCACCCGTTTGAAGTCCCTTTTCCCGGTTCATCCTTCACTGTAAAAAGTGCAGCTTCTGATGACTTTTGAATGGCAGTATGAGTGATCTTAACAACTTTTTCGCTCCAGTTTTTGGGGAGCATTTCAAACCCCTTTTCGATTGGCATTCCAATAAAATTGGTGATCCTTGCCGCAAGTCCCGGGTTCTCGAGTAAGCGTTTAGCCATTCGAAGTTCCGCCATGTCTATCTTAGAAATATCCTTTTTCATTGTAATTATTTAATTGGGCAATAATAATTTTATAGGAATTGTTTACACAAATATTAAGCCTCTTCATAGTATACCAAAAAAATGGCAATTAGTTTAGAGTCCGGTTAATTTAAAGTTAGGGAAAAACTTTCGCATTCAAAATTCTTCATTTAATTATCCGGCAACAATTGTTAAGGTACCACATCGGCGGCAGTAAAATCAAACTCGGCCCATATCGGGATATGATCGGAGATTCTTCTGGCTGCTACCATATCCGGAAAACTCTCATAAAAAAGAACCACCCCGGAATTGAGCATTTGAGTGGAATTGGTATTGTAAAAAATATTGTCATATTCGTTAGCCAGGCATTCCTCTGCAACACAATGCATTTTTATAGTTGTTTTTTGAGCTGTAAGAACGGGTTTGTATCCCATTTTTTTCAGCGGATTAAAAACGGTGTGACTTTGAGGCAGGTTAAAATCTCCTAGGAAGATCAGGTTTTTATTTGGGTATTGAGCCGGCAGGAATTTAAAATATTTGATCTCGGTTTCAGGTTGCTTTTTCTTTGGAATGGCGTGAAAACTCACAAGGCTAAATATCGTTCCGTTATAACTGAAATTCATAAAATACGGTTCCCGGTCAACCTCATTTACATAAATTTGTTCCAGCCAGGCACGCTGCACTTTTTTTACCTTTCCCGTTTTCCAGATATAGGCATAGCGCTCGGTTGCATAGGGCGTGCTGTTTGTGGGATCGCTAATCACATAATCCCATTTTGAGCCTTTCCTGTTGAGTTCATCG
>JBBRGD010000447.1:0-1773 GCA_038241065.1 Flavobacteriales bacterium | reverse complement strand
ACCCGGATTAATGCAAAACGTGATTCCAATTGCGGCAGATTATAAGTCGACCCAATGGGTGAGGGCGCTTTGCAAAGTTCAGGATCAAATTTTAAATAATTCGGCAGAGCCCGTGAAAGATGCCAGAATGCATGCAATGACTTTTTACCGCAGTCCGCAGTCACTTTCGGCGAAGTTCAGTCCTACGCCAAATCAAAATTTGGATAGTTGGGATGTTGAAGACTGGTTGGAACATCACGGAAAAAAGTTGGAAGACAGGTTTGAACTTGCAACCTATAAACTGAAAAATCATTTACTCACCACAATTGATATTAGTTATGGTAGCGGAGATCATATAAATTCAGCCGCAAAAATAGAAGGAACTATTCATATAGTTACGGTAAATTCTGACGGGTTTTTCCTGGCAGATGAAAACTGGGAAACCTACGTAAACCTTTCATTGATAAAAGAAAACATCAATATTTACGAGATAAAATCTATTCATGGCCACGATGCATTTTTGATTGAGAACACGCAATTATCGGGGTTTTTAAAGCCGATATTCAATTCGAATAAAAAACAAAATGAAGAAAGTAAAAATCGTGCTCTTTGGGGTAAGTAATATAGGAAGCACCCTGATAAACCAAAATTTGGCAGCGCGGGAACAGTTTAAATTTAAAAAAAATTACAGGAATGAAAACGCCCCATATTGAAACAACAGCAATTAGAACACAAATTGAACGTTCACAATATCAGGAACATTCAGTGCCTGTTTACCTGACCTCGAGTTATGTATTTGAAGATGCGGAAGATATGAGGGCCTCTTTTTCAGAAGAAAAAGAACGCAATATTTACAGCAGGTTTTCAAATCCCAACACCTCTGAATTTGTAGAAAAAATTGCAAAAATGGAGGGCGCGGAGACAGGCTTTGCTTTTGCTACCGGGATGTCTGCGGTATTTTCAAGCCTTGCTGCCTTGCTAAACAGTGGGGATCATATAATTTCGGCCAGATCTGTTTTTGGTTCAACCCACACACTGTTCACTAAATATTTCCCCAAGTGGAATATTTCACACAGTTATTTTAACGTAACCGAAGTCGATAAAATTGAAAGCCTGATAACACCTGAAACCAAAATTTTATTTGCAGAATCCCCCACCAATCCGGGTGTGGATATTCTGGATCTCGAAAAACTGGGAGAAATTGCTAAAAAACATCATCTGATTCTGATTATCGATAATTGTTTTGCCACGCCTTATTTGCAGAATCCTATAAAATTTGGTGCTGATCTGGTAATTCATTCAGCAACAAAATTAATAGATGGACAAGGAAGGGTTTTAGGCGGCGTTACGGTGGGAAATGCCGAATTGATCCGCGAAATCTACCTTTTTTCAAGGAATACAGGCCCGGCTTTGTCTCCATTTAATGCGTGGATACTTTCAAAAAGCCTGGAAACTTTGCCGGTGAGGCTGGACAGACATTGTGAAAATGCCCTGAAAGTCGCCGAATTTTTGGAAGCAGATCCCAATACAGAAAATGTGAAATATCCTTTTTTGAAATCGCATCCACAATATGAAATTGCCAAAAAGCAAATGAAACTGGGAGGTAATATAGTTTCTTTCGAAATAAAAGGCGGAATTGAGGCTGGAAGAAAGTTTATAGATGCCATTCAACTTTGTTCAAGATCGGCCAATTTGGGGGATACGCGGAGTATAGTAACGCATCCGGCTTCTACAACGCACAGTAAATTAAGTGAAGAGGAAAAGTTGGAAACAGGTATTTACGCGGGATTAGTG
>JBBRGD010000446.1:0-1794 GCA_038241065.1 Flavobacteriales bacterium | reverse complement strand
GTCCATTCTTCAAAAGGGTCATTTTGTTGGAAATCATTCCTATTCGCATACCCGTAAAATGGGATTTTTATCCACGGCCAAAATAGTGGAAGAAATTCAAAAATGTGATGAAGTTGCGATGAAAATTGGCGGGGTTAAATTAAAAAGCTTTCGTCCTCCGTTCGGGGTTATTAATCCAAAGACTAAAAAGGCGCTGGAAATCACGGGTCATAATGTAATTGGATGGAATGTTCGCTCCTACGATGCTGTTCTGAATTCCAAAAGATATATTCTAAACCGAATTTTAAAAAAAATTAAACATGGAGATGTGATTTTATTACACGACAGCAATATCCAAACCGTGGATATCTTGGAACAGTTGTTGTTATTCTTGCAAACCAACCATTATACAACCCTTAGAGTTGATAATTTATTTCAGATAGATGCGGATAATTAAACTTTTTATTTTTTTTATATCGGCAATTGCTTTTTCTCAACAACCTCTGGTACCACTTTCAGATTCGGAAACGATTCAGTTTAAAGAAAATGTAGCCAAACGTGCTGATGGGCTTAAGAGTTTGTCCAGCAATTTTATGCAGTCCAAATATATCCAACTCATGCAGGGTGTAGCTATTAGCAATGGAAAGCTTTTTTATAAGGCGCCCAATATTCTCAAATGGGAATACAGCACGCCCTATAATTACCATATACTTTTCAAGGAAAATCAGCTTTTTATCAATGATGATGGAGACAAAAGTGTAAGCAATTTGAAATCGAATAAGTTGTTTGAAAAATTGGTGAACCTTATTTCCGGAAGTATAAATGGGGGATTGCTTGCAGACAGTCATAATTACGATGTGGCGTATTTCAAAACCGGAAACTATATATCGGCTTTAATTGTTCCCAAAGATCCTGGGATACGGCAGATGTTCAGGGAAATAATCCTGGTTTTTAATAAAGAACATCTTGTAAATTCTGTAAAACTGATGGAAGATTCCGGAGATTTTACAGAAATATTTTTTAAAAATATCAGGATCAATCAGAACCTTGATGATTCCATTTTTGAGAACTAGGTTATTTCTCACAATTAAAAACTGCTTTATATACCCGTAAAATCAAATTTCTGTCTATTTTAGTTTTTCATTTACTAAATCTACACCCAAATATGCTTTTAAAGGATTTTTATACGGTACTACATTCAAAGCAGGTGGAGGGCGAGTTTATTACCGAAATTAGGATTCACAAAGATCATCGGCTTTACCATGGGCATTTTCCAGGAAGACCTGTTACCCCCGGAGTAGTTTTAATGCAGTTATTCAAGGAAGAAGCTGAACGTCAACTCAATTGTAGCCTTGAATTGCAAACCGCAACTAATATTAAATTTATGGCAGTTGTGAATCCGAATCAGGGCGAAAATTTTATCCTGCAATCTAATATTGAAAAAGAAAACGGGTTTTTAAAACTTAAAGGAATAGCTCAGCATAATGGCTGCATTGCCTTAAAGATCAATTCTACATATAAAATTCTTCCATAAACAATTCTTCTTTAAAAAGGTTTTTATGCCAATCGGATTATAAACAATACTTTTGCATTAAAAGTTATCCAAAATTTGAGCGATTCCCCAAAATATCAATCACGATTTGACGCATTAAAATGTTGCATCATAATGCCTACCTACAATAACCAGAAAAGTCTGGAAAGTGTAGTAGTAGATCTTTTGGGATATACCAAAAACCTACTAGTTGTAAATGATGGTTCTACAGATAAGACCAAAACCATATTGGATAGATTTCCTTCTTTAAAAACCCTTCATTT
>JBBRGD010000445.1:0-1804 GCA_038241065.1 Flavobacteriales bacterium | reverse complement strand
CAATGGGACTTCAACAAGCCCTGAATTTTGGAATTGATAAACAGGTTACTAAACTAACTGAAGAAGACGGTTTTTTTAATAATGAATTAGTGCGAATTAACCTTCCTCCAGAATTGCAAAAAGTGGACAAAACTTTGCGGGATATTGGAATGAGTGCTCTTGCAGATGAAGGTTTGAAAGTATTAAACCGCGCAGCAGAAGACGCCGTGAAAGAAGCTACACCTATTTTCATCAATGCAGTCCAGGATATAACTTTTACCGATGCCCGTAATATTTTATTGGGAAACAATACTGCCGCCACAACCTATCTAAATCAGAAAACCGAAACTCAACTGTACGCGAAATTCAACCCTATTATTTCAAATTCATTGAACCGGGTAGGCGCCACAAAAGTTTGGGCTAACATTATTGACAGGTACAACTCATTGCCACTTGCGGCAAAAGTGAATCCCGATTTACCAGATTATGTGACCAATGAAGCCCTGGATGGAGTTTTTACAATGATTGCAATTGAGGAACAACAAATTAGGACCAATCTTGCAGCCAGAACAACAAGCTTGCTTCAAAAGGTTTTTGCATTGCAGGATTAACAATTTTAACGGGTAAATTCAATACTTTGGCATACTTTACATTTCCTTTAACCTCAGCTTAATACATTTTTATTAATGTAACTTTTACCTTTGTCGTCTAAAGTGAAGATGATGTTTGGAAATCTATTATATAGAAATGAAGAGGAACGCCTTAGACATGAATATTCTAAATTGATGAGCCGTTCCTTTAAAATGGCCTTGTTAGATAAAGAGAAAAGCGACAGACTTAATGCCCGGGCCAAAAAAATACTGAAACAGTTAAAAAGAATGAATTAGAAGGAACTTGATAAAAGTTGCTGAAGTTTTTTGAAATAATCAAAGGCAGGTATCAATCTTGACCCATACCAACTGAAGTATTCGCCGTCCACAAGTTCTACACGAACATTACAAATTTGCCTCATTTCTTCAACATGCTTTTCTTTAAAGGGATAGGGTTCTGAAGACAGCAGGATCAAATCCGGTTTTAATCTTTTCAATTCCTCCAAATCAATTTCAGGATACCTGCTTTCGTGATTTTCAAATACATTTTCCCATCCGTTTAGTTTGAGCAGATAATTAATAAAAGTGTCTCCACCTGCAACCATCCAGGGTTCCCGCCAGATAAAATAGGCGACTTTGCCGGGAATAACAGGAATTTCTTTTTCAAATTTCCTTTTCTCCTTCTGCAATTTTAAATTTAATTGATTTGCTTCCTCTGAACGGTCAAATAACTTCCCATACATTTCAATCAATATCAACACATTTTTAAAATCGATGATTTCGGAAACATGCACCGGCGCGATTTTTTCCAGTTCCAGCACCATTTCCAGGGTATTCTCCTCCTTATTGCACAAAATAATGTCTGGGTTTAGCGCCCAAATCTTGTCAAAATGGACCTTTTTTGTTCCCCCAACTACTGATTTTGACTTTCTGAGGTGTTTAGGATGAATACAGAATTTGGTGATGCCTACAATTTTTTTTTCCAGCCCAAGGGAAACCAGCAATTCCGTTTGACTGGGAACCAAAGAAATTATGCGTTTTGGAACGTCTTTAATATTAAGTTTCCGCTGTAGTTGATCCTTGATCATATTGGCTCAGTTTAATAAAATTGTTAAAAAAAGGCTCTAGTTTGAAATAATCGATATTCGTTAATTCGTGATTCGTTAATTCGTTAATTCGTTGTATAGAAATATGGAAATTTAGAGTTTGAGATTTCAATCCTCATTGTCAATGCA
>JBBRGD010000444.1:0-1842 GCA_038241065.1 Flavobacteriales bacterium | reverse complement strand
GATAGTATTTTGATTGAGCCTGTGGGGCAATAATGTAGTTCTCTTCAGTATCCAGATCCTTGAAAGTTCTCATAAAATACCGACTTAAATATCCAAGTCCGTGAAATATAACCCAAACGTTTTTTGTCTTAGGGGTAAAATGGTTTAAAGTGCTGTAAGTATTGGTGATTTGATAAGAAACCTGTTTTTCTGCTGTATTCATCCTGTTTGGTTTTGTATTTTTACAAAGTAAACAATCTTATTAGGATGAAGAAAGAAGAAATACTTGCAAAATGTAATGCAATGTGCAAAAACACTTTGATGGAAACTCTGAACATTGAATTTACAGATATTGGGGACGATTTTGTCACCGCAAAAATGCCTGTAAATTCAAGCGTACATCAGCCTGATGGGGTTCTGCATGGAGGAGCTACTGTAGCCTTAGCAGAAAGTGTGGGGAGTGTAGCTTCACATATTTTCCTGGATTCATCCGAATTTTTTATCCGTGGAATTGAGATCTCTGCCAATCATTTAAAAAGTATCAAAGAAGGTGAGGTTTTTGCAAAAGCCAGTTTTATACATAAAGGCCGGACAACTCAACTATGGGAGATCAGGATTACCGACATTGAAAACAACCTGATTTCGATGGTGAAATTAACTACCATTGCCTTGCCTAAAAATAAATAAAATGATCTCTTCGGAAGAATTTTTTAAAGAACTCAAATTTCAGCAGGAGAAAGGCTTGCCTTTTGTAGCCTACCGCAAGCCCGTCATTTCAAATTCGACGGGGGTAATAAAAGCATTTTTACAAAAGGATCAGGAATTGTATAAAACCACAGATTATCTGGAAAGCGGATTTGTTTTTGCTCCATTTGATGAAAAGGAAACGGCGATATTAATTCCCGAGGAATTTTCCGATTATCTTGAAACTGATTTTAATAATTCAGAAACTGCAAACCTTTCAAAAATTGCGGATCCCGGGAATTCAGAAAATTCATTAGAAAAGGAGAAACATATAAAACTTGTTCAAAAAGGAATCGATTCGATAAAGAATAAATCTTTTAAAAAAGTGGTGCTTTCCCGTAAGGAAATAATTCAAATACCTTCTTCCACTAAACTTGAACCGATTGAAATTTTTCGGGATCTCACAGAAAAATACCCCGAGGCTTTCGCATATATCTGGTATCATCCAAAAGTTGGTTTATGGTTGGGCGCAACTCCTGAAACCTTGCTCGGGTTGGAGAGAAACCGTTTTAAAACCATGTCCTTGGCCGGTACTCAAAAATATGAGGGAACTTTAGACGTAAATTGGGGTGTAAAGGAAAAAGAAGAACAACAATTAGTTACCGATTCCATCCTGGAATATTTAAAACCTATTTCCGAAAAAATCGAAATAACATCTCCGTATACTGCCAGGGCCGGGAATGTACTTCATTTAAGAACGGATATAACAGGTAATTTAAATTCCAAATTCCAAATTCCCGGTAAGGAAACGGAATCCCCCGTCTTTACGCTGGAAAAATTAATATCGGCCATCCATCCCACGCCTGCTGTATGTGGACTTCCAAAAGGGGCTGCAAAAAAATTCATTCTGGAAAATGAAAATTACAACAGGGAATTTTATGCTGGATTTTTAGGAGAACTGAACCTAAAAAAAATCTTGCAACGAAGTGGAAACCGTAAAAACAGGGAAAATCAGGCCTATGCGAGCATTTCAAAAACTTCGGCTTTGTTCGTGAATTTGAGATGTATGAAACTGGAAGATAACGAAGCTGTGCTTTTTGCTGGGGGCGGAATTACAAAAGATTCCAATCCTTTGGCAGAATGGGAGGAAACCTCAAACAAGACGCAAACCATGAAAAG
>JBBRGD010000443.1:0-1852 GCA_038241065.1 Flavobacteriales bacterium | reverse complement strand
AAATTTCCAAAGCTTTGTTGTAAACGGGTAAGTTTCTAAAATCGTTGGTCTCAAAAGAATTCATCATAAATAATATTTACTTCAATAGTCATAAAATTACCAGGTTTAAAGTGAAACCTTCTTTGGGTTTTAAATTGAAAGCATATCTTTGGTTTAAATTCATCGGTTTAATATTAATAAAACTTTAAATATGCCTATAGATCAATTAAATTGGAAAATATTGGAAGCACTTCAAAAGAATGCCAGGCAATCTTTTGCTGAAATTGGGAGAACGGTTGGGCTTACTTCCCCTGCAGTAGCCGAAAGAGTGAAGAGGATGGAAGATTTGGGAATAATTAAAGGATATAAGGCTGAGGTATCTTATCATAAAACCGGACATCAGTTAAAAGCCGTGATCACACTCAGGGCATTTATGGGTAGGTTAAAACCTTTTTTGGAGAAGGTGAAGGAATTCAAAGAGGTGATAAATTGCTACAGGATCACCGGAAATGAAAATATCATAATGGAAGTTGTACTCTACGACCAGAAGCATTTGGAGGAGTTTATAGATAAGGTAATTACCTATGGGGAAACCCGGACACATATTATACTTTCTAATGTTGTTGAACACGGGCCTATTAGAAGAAGGGGTTAGATTTCCATTATTTAATAAGATTTAATTCTTTGTAAGAATCTAAATCAAACAAATCTTTACCTTGCAGTTATTAATTTTCAAGGCTATGGTCCTAAGCTGATGAATGTCATATTATAATACTTTTGGAAGCCACAAATTTGCACGCAATAAAAATAAAGATGACAGATGTTTCTGCTTGTTTCCATTGCGGTGATCCCTGTGAAGCCGATGCAATTGTTTTTGACGAAAAAAACTTTTGTTGCAATGGCTGTAAGATCGTTTTTGAGATTTTTTCTGAAAATAATTTGTCTGGATACTACGATTTGCAGAATTTCCCCGGAGCCAGTCCGAAAGAGTTAGAGGGTAAATACGATTTTCTGGATAATTCTGCCATTGCCGATAAACTTTTGGAATTTAATGATGGAGGAACCCAGATCATCACACTTTACATTCCTCATATTCATTGCAGTTCCTGCATCTGGGTTTTAGAGAATCTCAATAAACTCGACAGGAACATCAAAGCTTCACAAGTTGATTTTCCGAAGAAAACAGTTCGTGTTACTTTTAATTCTGAAGGAATTTCTCTGAAGCAACTCTCCTTACTGTTGGGAAAAATTGGTTATGCGCCATACATTAGTCTTGATGATTTCCAAACCGAAAAAATAAAGAAAGACAGAAGCATAATTTATAAACTGGGAATTGCCGGCTTTGCTTTTGGAAATGTGATGTTTCTCTCTTTTCCCGAATATTTTGAAGTCAATGAGTTTTGGTTGGATCAATATAAAACAACTTTCAGGTGGCTGATGTTTGCCTTTTCGCTTCCGGTTTTCTTTTATTCGGCATCCGGATATTTCATTGCTGCTTTTAAAGGCTTGCGCGCAAAGATTTTAAATATTGATGTGCCTTTAGCTTTGGGGATTTTGGTGCTTTTTGTGCGCAGTACCGTTGAAATTATTTTTGATATTGGAAGTGGTTTCTTTGACAGCCTTACCGGACTTGTATTTTTCCTGTTATTGGGAAAATATTTTCAGCAAAAAACCTACGGGTTCCTTTCTTTTGAGAGGGATTACAAATCATATTTTCCCATTGCGGTAACGCGGATAAATAAAAATGGGAGTGAAGAAGCGGTGCAGGTAAATGAAATAAAAAAAGGAGACCGTTTACTCATCAGAAATGATGAATTGATTCCGGTAGATTCCATTTTACTGAAGGGAAAAGCCAAGATAGATTACAGTTTTG
>JBBRGD010000442.1:0-1852 GCA_038241065.1 Flavobacteriales bacterium | reverse complement strand
CCCGGAGAAATTTGATTAGCTCTTTTTGCACTTCATGCAAATCATTCATCTTGATCAAAAATTTATAGGTGGATTTTATCAAACTCTCTAAATGATAATCCAGGCCGGCTTCATAATGGGCAACCAGGTTCAATATTCTGGAAAAACACATTAAATCTTCCCGAATTTCAAGTGACTTATTACTGATAATCTTATTTAGGAATTCAATGCACTTTTTATTGTTGCCGCCACCAAAATAAAGTGAGGCTATTTTGTAATAGAGCACCATTATATGATGCTCATCAATCCTGCCTTTATTAATTTTTATTTTCTTCTGAATTTTTTCAATAAGCGGTTCTGCGCCGGAAAAATCCCCTCTCATAAATTTCAGATTCAGTTTATTGGTATAGACGTATAAAAATGACAATGCCGCCAGATTATCATCATCTGGAATTTTGGGATCTTTGAGAGTTTCTTCCAAATTTTTAAGTGTTTTTTCAAAAAGATTGGTATGATTTAAATAGAATAAAGATTCCAACAGGTAATGATTCCCTTTTATATAAGAAACAGGATGTATAGATACCATATGTGGATTTTCATTAAAAAGATCGATCCATTTTAAAGAATATCGGTAACATGACAAAAAATCCTGAGTGATAAAACTATACCAGAGATGAGCTTTATACAGCCATAATTTTTCACGAAAACCTATTTTGCTGAATTCGTATTCCGGCACATTTTCTTCAAAAAGAATTTTAATGGCTTGCGCTTCCTCTACAGTGCGGGCATATCCCATTTTAAGGAAAATTCCATACAATCTGAGTGACAGATTGGATAATTTACTTGAAACCATGTTTAACCGGCTCAGTTCTTCAGTTTGTCTTATCAAAACTTCGGCACGGTTGTGAATACTGCGGGTAATATATTGAGATTCAATAATTTTTTCCATCTCAAGAATCTCGTATGCCACGTTTTTTTCTTCATAATGCAAAGCCGTTGCCTTGATCTTGTCGAGCAACTTCAAACTCTGCTTGTATAAACCTTTACGATATAATATATACGCAAAGTCAAATTGTTCCCTTATTTGCACCGGAATGCCCTGATGAGCAGGATTTAACCGCAGACTTATTAAAATTTGCTTGTATAAATGAGCCTTCACATTAGATAGTTGTTGCTTACTGATATCAGTATTATTCAGAATAAGCTTTTCATCATATTTTTTCTGTTTGGACATCACCTTGAACAAATTCAAAAATTTGCTGTCCGTATTCACGCCAATCCTTCCAACATAGAGCGAAAATTGTCTCTTTTCAGAAGGAGAAAGGGATTTTATTAAAGAAAAAAGATTGTCGGTTAATTCATTGGTCATTGTAACACTTTTGATTGTAACTTACTTATAATCAGTTTATTCACACCCTCATTTTTGGGTCAATTATCGTAATAACTGCTTATTTAAAGCTTTGAGATGCATAGTATGCAATACTTTAGATAAAGATAAAATAAAAAATAACTCTTATGAGTACAGAGAAGGTCGAAATTTTTGACACCACATTGCGTGACGGAGAACAGGTTCCGGGCTGTAAATTAAATACTGCCCAAAAGTTGAAAATAGCCGCACGCCTGGATGAACTGGGAGTTGATGTAATAGAAGCAGGTTTTCCTGCCTCCAGTCCGGGCGATTTCAAATCGGTTAGCGAAATTTCAAAACTGATAAAAAATGCTACAGTTTGCGGGCTTACCCGTGCTCTGGAAAAAGATATTGAAGTTGCAGCTGAAGCTTTAAAATATGCAAAAAGACCTAGAATCCACACTGGAATTGGGACTTCCGATTCTCATATAAAATACAAATTCAACGCTACCCGCGAAGAAATTA
>JBBRGD010000441.1:0-1854 GCA_038241065.1 Flavobacteriales bacterium | reverse complement strand
ATGCCGAAACATTACCATTGTGTTCATTTACCGAAATAATTAAAGCATCATGTTCAGCTATTAAATTTTTTATTACCTGAACATCTACCGGAAACCCTCGCTCCTTTTCGAGATCTTCGCTGAACATTGGAATTTTATAATCGGTAAGACGAATGATCTTCATCTCATGGCCCTGGATCCGTTTTGCAATGTGGGTTAAAAATTTATGGTTAATAGAAGTACTGCTGTTTGAACCGGCAAAGGCTAGGATTTTTTTCATATAATTTATTTGAAAGTCGTCAAAATTACCTAAAATTATATTAGAGATAAAAAACTATCATCTGATTTAAGATATTTTTATGCCGATAATTTTATCCTGGATACCAATTATTCCGTATTAAAAGTTGGCAGAAAGTCAAATGTTTTTTTTAGTGAAATGCTGAATGCCCAACATTTTAAAAACATAACAATTACAAATAAGAAAACTTCAAATTAATTTGATTTCAACTTATAAAAAATTCGAAATTGTTGATTTTAAGACACTTTTAATTTTTTCTGCCTTTTTTTTGACTCATTCTTTAAAATCAAGACTTATCTTTGCGGTTAATAAAAAATACAATTCCTTTGACATTTCACGATTTAAATTTAAATACGCCCCTTTTAAACGCTTTAGAAGATCTGAAGTTTGATACGCCAACTCCCATTCAGGAACAGGCCTTTTCTTCTATTATGTCCGGGAAAGATATTGTGGGGATCGCACAAACAGGAACAGGTAAAACTTTTGCCTATATGCTTCCTATTTTACGGATGTTAAAATATTCAGAACAAAAAAATCCACGGGTACTTGTTTTAGTGCCAACGCGGGAACTTGCCGTTCAGGTTGCCGAAGAAATTGGAAAGCTGACAGCTTATATGAATACCCGTGTTGCGGCGGTTTATGGAGGAACCAACATCAATACCCATCACCAGGATATGCTGCAGGGTCAGGATGTTGTGGTGGCCACTCCGGGTAGATTGTACGATCTTATTTTAAGACGGGCAATTCAGATGAAGTCCATTCAAAAATTGGTTATTGATGAAGTGGATGTAATGCTGGATTTAGGTTTCAGATTTCAGATCATCAATATTCTGGAGTTATTACCCCTCAACCGGCAAAACATCATGTTTTCGGCGACTATGACTGAAGCCGTGGAGGATTTGATAGATGCAAACTTCAAAACTCCCGAGAAAATTTCAGTGGCAATCAGTGGAACTCCGTTAGAAAACATTGAACAACGGGGATTTAAAATCCCAAATTTCAATACCAAGGCTAACTTTTTAAAACACCTGCTTTCTGATAAGGAAACTTATTCGAAAGTGCTTATTTTCGTTGCCTATAAACGCATGGCCGATCGTCTTTTTGAACTTTTAGCTGAAAATTTTCCCGAAGAGTGTGTCGTGATTCATTCCAATAAAAGTCAAAATTACCGTTTGCGCAGTATCCGGCAGTTTGGAGCAGGATTTAGCCGTATTTTAGTGGCTACGGATGTTATGGCCCGCGGACTGGATATAGAAAATGTTTCCCACGTTATAAATTTTGATACCCCCGAATATCCCGAAAACTATATGCACCGGATCGGGAGAACCGGACGTGCCGAAAAACAAGGAATATCAATTCTATTGACCACCGAAAAAGAAACAGAAAACCTTGAGAAGATCGAGCATTTGATGGAGATGAGAGTTCCTCAATTTGAATTGCCGGAGGAAGTGGAAATTTCAACTGTATTAATTCCGGAAGAACAACCAAAGATCTTTGAAGGAAACAATCCGGGAAAAAAAGGAGATTTGGATGCTCCGGGTCCTGCTTTTCACAAAAAATCAGAATTAAACCAAAAA
>JBBRGD010000440.1:0-1868 GCA_038241065.1 Flavobacteriales bacterium | reverse complement strand
GGTGGCAAGGGTGAAAATGACTGAGTTTTCGGCATTTGCCTATCTCCATCTGAAGGACGTCAAAATACCGAAAATTAGATGATTTAGCGATAATAGCCATTTTAAACTTAAGAACTATAATTTATCGCTGAGCTTCCTTAGCAAGTTCTGAAATTTTCTCAGCAATTTGTTCAGGTACTTCTTCCTGTAAAAAATGTCTGGATGAGAGTTTATAAAACGATTTGAGCTGTGCGTACTTCTTTATTTCCTCTCCGTAGCGTTCTAAGGTGAGCGCAGGGTCATCTTCTCCCCATATTGCCTGTACAGGGTAAGGAACATCTTTGACAGCTTTAATGCAGATATCACGATATTCAGGAGAATCGCTGAAATTCCTCATTATTTTCAGAAAAGCTTTTCCGCCGTCTTCACGTTTTAAAAGATCAACATAAGCTTTCACTTCTTCCTCAGGAATATCATCAGAATTGTTCACCCCCATGTTTGAAAACATTAAAGGCCAGGTGGTATGGGTTATCAGTTTTAATTCGGCTTCCCCCAAAAGCTTTTTTTCAAAAGCACGCATTGGTAGTGGCTTTTTAAAATTGACAACATCTACCCAGGTATTTAGAATGCTAAGTGAAAGGACTTTTTCTAGATTCTTTGCCGCAAGGGCAAATCCTATTGGCCCACCAACATCGTGCACCACGAGATGGAATTTTTTGATTTCAAGTTGTTCCAACGCTCTATTCAAAAAATTTGCCAGGTTCGAAAACCCGTAATCAAAGTTTTCAGGTCTTGCAGATAGTCCCAAACCCGGAAGGTCTATTGATATGGTTCGGAAACCTTTTGTTTGCAAAGAATCGGCAACCTTTCTGTAGAGAAAAGAAGAAGTTGGCACCCCGTGAACGCAAACTACGGCCTCTCCATCTCCCTGATCTAATGCAAAGGTTCTTACGCCTTCCACTTCAAGATACTTTCCATTTTTCTCGTGTGCTTCAATTACTTTCTTTATTTTTTCAGATGTATCCATAGTTTTTAATTTTAAATTTAGGAGAACGGATTTAAAAATACAATTGAAGTAGGGGAGAGGCAATTTCTTTTTAATAATTATTGGTTAAATTTTTTGATTAACTCAATAGAGCTGATTTCTGTAATTCCCCAAAATCTTCAAAAACCTGAAAAAAATGTTTTGGAGACAATATCGCGAAAGATTCATCTTGAAAATCTTCACCATTTAACATAACTGGAATGCCCTAATGAATTAAACCCTTAAATGAACCCTCCTGAAAAAATGTAATTTGGACAGTCCCGCCTGAAAGAATTCAATTCGGGCAGGCCCGAATCAGTAACGTTGTCGGGAAGGTTCAGGTTGCAGGGTTTCAACGGTGTTGTACTTAAAAACCACAAATCCATACGCCAAGCGTAACTATTTTCAGCCTCTTACTAAAAAATTATTTTCCTTCCACTTAGATATTAAAACTAGTTCGGGAATTTTAGCCAGGATCCACAAAAAAAGAACTAAAGAAATTAACTTTCAGATAGGAAGGACTCTAAAATAGAAAGCCCCATTGCTGATTTGGCAATGGGGCTTTTAGAGTATGGTATTTTTTATTTTAGTTTTGGAAAATCTTTCGGATTTGCCTCATTCATAATTTCATATATTTTCTCATAGATATCTTCAGCAGAAGGTTTAGAGAAATAATCCCCATCTGTTCCGTAAGCAGGTCTATGTGCTTTTGCAGAAAGGGTTTGTGGTTTACTGTCCAAATGTATGTAAGCATTTTGATTTTCCAGGATTTCCTGAAGGATATATGCTGAAGCACCTCCCGGTACATCTTCGTCAATCACCAGTAGCCTGTTTGTTTTTGCTACACTTTTAACAATGTCTTTGT
>JBBRGD010000439.1:0-1868 GCA_038241065.1 Flavobacteriales bacterium | reverse complement strand
CACTGTATTATTCAAGACGGAAAGCACTTCAGGGATTTATCCTGTGATCAAAGTAAACTTAGACTTTGATCTTTTTCACTTTTTAAACTCCAGAATGCAGCATATCTTCAAAAAAAATACTAAATCTTTAGCCTATATACTTTTAGTGCTCCTTCTTATTTTACTATCATCTTGTGGCGGGAGTAAATACGATTACCACTTTGAGAAAGGTAAAGAACTAGACTTCAATCAGGGAAAATGGATTCTAAATGATCCCCAAACAAATTACCGTTATCCCGGTACGATCAAAAAAACTAGCTCTGGAAGGTTTTCAAAAAATTATTCCTGATTCTTCCCTTTTTCAAATTTTCGATCTAAGAAGGACACGCTTGGTTGAAGCAACCATATCTATTCATCCTACCCTTGAGGATCTCAAACATTTACGGGAGTTCTCTAGCTGCGATTATTTAATAAACATTGAAAATGAAGTGCTCCGGGACGATATGGGTTCCTTTTCTGGTTCCTCGACCGCACGCAATGAACAGACAAACAAAGCTGCAACGTATATAGAAATCTATGATCTCAGAACATTTGAGTTAATATCAAAATCCTCAGCGGTCGGAACAGTAAAAGTCATCGAGGACAAGGATTCGGGCTCTTGGAACTATGTGAGTTCCGGTGGTACTTTAGCGATGCATAGTGTCATTAAGCTCATTCGGCGTTATAAAAGATATCGAGTGAAAAAATAAAAGTGATCTACGTGAATCTGGAAATGACTTTAATAAGGCTGTAAAATCCCACCTGATCATTTATAGAATTTAATACTTATTTGAAAGTGAATAAGCTCAAATAACAAAACCCGAAGAATGGGCATAAAAAAAGCCCGAAAACTATAAAGTTTCGGGCCTTGTCTTTTTTTAAAAAACTAACTATTTTACCAAATTCTGACCCGCTGCTCTTTCGGTACAAACATAGAATCCCCTTTTTTAATATTAAACGCTTCATAAAAGGCGTCAACATTCTGTAAAGGCACGTAAGCGCGGTACATTCCAGGAGAATGTGGGTCTGTTTTTATACGCGTACGCAGTGCATCATCACGCATTTTTGTACGCCAGATTGTTGCCCAAGAGATAAAAAAGCGCTGTTCTGGTGTAAAACCGTCTATATTATCCGGTCTTCCGTTTTCTGCGTAGAATTTTTGGAGTCCGTCGTAAGAGGCAAGTACGCCTCCTAGATCTCCAATGTTTTCGCCCAGTGTGAATTTTCCATTTATATTTAAGCTATCTGCTACTTCAATATCACTGTACTGTTGTGCCAGCGCATCACCTCTTCCGGTAAAATTCTTTAGATCTTCATCGCTCCACCAGTTTTTAAGGTTTCCATCACCGTCAAAACGGGCTCCGCTATCATCAAAGGCGTGTGAAATCTCATGTCCAATTACTGCCCCAATACCTCCATAATTTACGGCCTCGTCTGCTTGATAATTGTAAAAAGGTGGCTGTAAAATAGCCGCGGGAAACACAATCTCGTTGAATGAAGGATTAAAATAGGCGTTTACGGTTTGTGGTGACATTCCCCATTTCGTCTTGTCAACCGGTTCACCAAAATCGCTCAAGTTATCTTCCATGTTCCATTTGCGCACCGCCGTCATGTTTTCAAAAAAGCTTTTATCTGCATCAACTTCAAGTTTCGCATAATCTTCCCATTTATCGGGATAGCCAATTTTTACGGTGAATTTACCAAGCTTTTCAGTGGCTTTGGCTTTGGTGGAATCGGTCATCCACTCCAGATTTTGAATACGATTTTTAAATGCGTCTTTGATATTAGAGATCATTTTTTCGGCTTTAGCTTTAGCTTCCGCAGGAAATTTCTCATCAACATACAATTTG
>JBBRGD010000438.1:0-1901 GCA_038241065.1 Flavobacteriales bacterium | reverse complement strand
GGTTTTTGATTTCTGATCAGTAGTCACTGATAATTCCGGATTTTTTATCCACATTTCCGCCGGCATTCCTATTTTTAAACCGCCGTCGTTTTGGACGATAATTTTTACCGAGTACACCAAATTTACCCGCTCTTCTTTTGTCTGAATGATCTTTGGGGTAAACTCTGCCGAGGAGGATATCCAGGAAACTTTGCCTTCATAATCTTTCATCCCCTCTTCAATATCAATTTTTACCGTTACTTTTTGACCTACCCGAACCTGAGGTAATTGTGGTTCCCCGATGTACACCCGTAAGGTCATTTCAGAAATATCAGCAATTTTATAAAGCGGTTTTCCAAAAGCTGTAATTTCGCCTGGTTCGGCATATTTCGATAAAACCGTGCCTTTAACAGGGTTGATGATCTTACTTTTTTGAATTTGATCCTCAATTATTTTTATTTGAACTTCGTTAGATTTCACTTCGTTTACAATGGGTGCATTTTGAGTTCCTACACTTTTTATTTGTTGGTTTATAACATTTACTTTCCCTACGGCCTGATCTACCTGCCGTTGCGTTGAGGCATTTTCTGAAAACATATTTTGTATCCTGTCTTTTTCGCTACGGGCGGTTTTCAATTCTTCATTGAGTACTGCTATTTGCGAGTATACATTTCCGGTTCTGGATTCAATTGTTTTCAGGGAAGCTATTACCCGTTGTTTGTTTAAATACAGTTGCGTGGTATCTATTAATCCCACCATTTGGTTTTTCTCCAGGATCACGCCTTCTTCAAGATCTAAAAATTCTATCTTTCCGTTTGCCTCAGCGGAAACCGTGATTTCGACAGCTTCAAAATTCCCGTAACCATCGGCTCTTTTATCATTCCCGCAGGAAATAAAGCTCCCAAAAACAGCTACTGATACCAATATTAATAATTTTTTCATTTTTTCCTTATTTGTTATTGTTTCCCCCTCTTAAGACCTTGTAATTTGCTTTGGCCAGATCCAGTTGGATCTCGTGTAATTTTTGGTCTATCATTGATTCGTATAAACTGTTGAACTCAATTAAATATTCTGAAGAAGTTATTACCCCGTTTTTCAATTGAGAAGTAGCTGATTTCAATACTTTTTCCCTTAAAATAATGATCTCTCTATCTGCATCTATCAGTGCTTCCATTTTGCTTATTTCATATCCGGCCTCTTTCAGTTGCATTTCAGTGTTTAACTGGAAGGTTTCTTTTTCGGTATTCACAATCTCCTGGGAAACTGAGAGAGCTTCCTTTTGGATTCTGGTTTTTCCCCAGTCAAAAACATTCCAGTTTGCTTTTAATCCTATCATATAAAAATCCTGAAACGAATTATCCAGCATATTCAACCCCGGATTTCCGTAGCCGGCCTGTGCAAATCCATAGACTTTAGGTAAATTAGACCTTGAGATCACTTCTTTGGATGATTCTATTTGTTTGTTTTGAAGATCGAAGTACTGAAGTTCCGGGCGTGAAAAATTTCCTGTAAACAAAAAAGGGAATTCCGGTTTTGAAAGAATTACATCCTGAGAGATCTCTTTATTTATTAAAGCCGAAAGATTGTTTATAGCTTTTTTCCTGTCGAAATTCACCTGGGATAATTGCTGAGAAACTTTTAGATTTTCAGCTTCCAGAACATTTTCTGAAGCAGGCAAAATTGCTCCGAACTTCACCCCTGTCTTTACCTCATCAATCTGAGATCGCAATTGTTCCTGTTTTAAAATCAATAGGTTTTTTTGTTCCTGAAGCAATAAGACAGAAAAATAAGATTGATTGATCCTGTTTTTTAACTGATACAAATTCACAGCTACCATCTGTTTTTGAGCTTCCAACTCTGCCATTTTTAATTTTGAATTGGCATCAATGCTTCCGCCATTATAAATAAGCTGATTTACATCT
>JBBRGD010000437.1:0-1904 GCA_038241065.1 Flavobacteriales bacterium | reverse complement strand
TATGGGTCTGTTTTCTGTGATGGCAGTATCTATTAACTGAATCGTTTGACTCATGGTTAACATATCTACAGGAATATCAGCTATAGTAATCCTTTTCAAATATTAATTTTTAAATGATCGGTTTAGTTTGTATAACGAAGTGATACAATGATATAGTATGTTGGCAGCTTTACCCATTTTTGGAAAAGTTCAAAAATTTAGAATTAATCTTGGATAAAAAATATACAATTGGATTATTCGTTGGCCTCCCACTGCCTTCACAATGATAAATTCCTCCCGAACCCTGTTCTTTTAAAATTTCATATAATTCTTAAGCTTACCTAAATCACCCTTAGGATGAAACACGTTCCTCGCTGATAATGTGCCGTTATATTTTTTGGATTCTAAGATTAGATCCATTATTAATTTTTCAAAATTAAATGAGATATTACCAACACTTATCCCGTTCAGGCAACGCTGCTTTTAAGTAAGTGGAAAGTGCATAAAACATCCAGGCTTGTCCCCAACGCATATAAGGAATTTTTGAAGAAAAATATTTATTGATTTGAAAATAGAAGAAGCCTTCTTTTGATTGCATATTATCAATAGTCCAATTTAAGACCCTGTCAATCAAGACTTTGTTTTCATGAAGTTTGTCCAACTTATGCAGCGTGATAACCGTTTGTGCTGTAGCATGAATATCAATCGGATAAACTGAGTTGTTATAATACATGGGAATTCCCTCATCCGTGAAGAATGTTTGGACATAATACTTAAAGCCTTTCTCTAATTGAACTTTATAACTATAGTCTTCTGAAAATTTCATGTAGTCGGAAATGCATTCCAGGTTATATCCGGTATGAAAATTATCCACCCATTGATGGAAAGGCAAAGTTCCATATCCCCAAGATCCATCTGTTCTCTGGTGATCAATACAGAAATCGACCGACCTCTTTGCTTCATCAATTAAATACTTTTCTCTCGTGAAGCTGTAAACCCGGGAGAGTAGCCTACTGCCTAAAAGTGAGGCATTAAAAACTACACTTTTATCTAAGGGTGAATAGGAAAATGAAAAATTTCCCTTATCATCATACGTGCGGTTTAAATCTTTCAATATAAAATCGCAGGTACTTCTTGCAGTGTTTAGTAAATTTTTATCTTTTGTAATTTCATATGCATCTAATAAAGCACTTGCAATGAAAACAGAAGCCACAACCGTAGGTGTGTTTTTAGGCTGAAAGAATGCCCTGGCCTGCCAATCAAAATTATAACCCCAGCATGAGCCACTCCAATTTGTGTTTTGTAATTCGAGAAGTTTTACAGAAAAAAAATTGATCCGATCTAAATATTTTTGATCAGGATTGGTTTGATAAAGATTACAATAACCGGCAAGAAATAAACCCAGGCCTTTTGCATTATAATCTTTTTTAACAGCGCTAATTTTCCTAATGTTCAGCGGAGATCTTTTGAATGCCTGGATCCAAGCTAATTTTGCTAATCTGTTTTTTGAGATAAGAGGAATGGCCTGAAATATTTTGCTGTTCAAACCATCAAAGGGATCCCAACCTTTAAATTCCTCCTTTATGCAAAATTGCTCAAGTTTGGCAAAAGATTGTTCAACTTTATTTATCATCTAACTTTATTTCCTGTGGAAGACCTGTTTTTAAACTATCAATTATTTTAAAAGTCGTAAGTGTTGTAAGGCAAATAGACCTGAAAGAAATTGGTGAATCCTTTCCTTCTTTTATTGCATTTAAAAAATCCTGGATTTCTTGCTGATGGCCTTTACCGGAAGATTTCAAAGATTTGGTCTTGTTCCCGATATACAAACTTCCATTTTGGAAATTGTTGATTATTCAAACTTTTCCTGCACCAAACACTTCTATATGTTCCTTAGGAAGTGAGGGATCACCATTTGCCAGGTA
>JBBRGD010000436.1:0-1906 GCA_038241065.1 Flavobacteriales bacterium | reverse complement strand
TTTTCCGGAAATAAAGTGCCATAATTCCAGACAATTATTTTGTTCGCCGACACGGCGAAAAACCCAGGCAAAAATTTAAATTTGAGACAGCTTTTGCGATAACAAATAAATAATTCTGCTGGCAGATTGCTTTATTTTTATATATAAATCAAAACAATTACTGGACAAGAGGTTTAATTGACCGATTTAATAGGGATTCGCATCTCAGAAATTATTTGAGGTTTACTTAAACGATCCTGAGGTTTGTATTAAAAAAAAGCTGAATGGGTTGCTGAAAGTATTGAATAATTTGAATTCTCAATATCCGGTCATTTAAACTGTCATAGAGAACAATTGAGTTTCTGGCTTTTTTCTTTCCAACCGCAAGTCAAATGCCATACATACATTTCTCACAAATGGTCTGCCTTTTTCGGTTATTTTGAGAGAGTTCGTATCTATTTCTATGAGACCGTCATTCTGCATCTCTTTTAAACGGATGAGGGTATCTGGTAATGCCGGAAAGAATTGATCGCCTGTGAACCATGCAGTATTTAATTTGCACATCAGGTTTAGAATATGTTTTCTTATCACGAGGTCTTCTGAAGTTAAAACATGACCTCGATAGACTGGGAAAATATCATTTTCTACAAAATTTTGATATTCCTCAACACTTTTTACATTTTGGGCAAACCCGTACCAGCTATCGCTTATGGCAGAAACACCCAATCCTATCATAGCCTGGGTTTTTGAGGAGGTGTAACCCATAAAATTACGATGGATACTTTTATTCTCAACCGCTGCAAAAAGGCTATCGGATTTTAAAGCAAAATGATCCATCCCAATTTCTACGTAACCAGCCTCCAGTAACATTTTTTTTCCTGTTTCGTACTGCTCACTTTTTTCATCGGCAGTGGGAAGGTTTTCATCTTTGAAGCCCCTTTGACCATTACCTTTGATCCACGGAACATGAGCGTAACTATAAAAAGCGATACGGTCCGGCATCAATTCTTTGGTACGCTCTATAGTATGAATAATATGTTCCCTGGTTTGAAATGGTAAACCATAAATAATATCGTGTCCCACAGAGGTAAATCCGTTTTTCCGGGCTTCTTCAGTAACTTTTTTTACATTTTCAAAGGGCTGCACCCTGTGTATTGCTTTTTGAACTTTTTCATTATAGTCCTGAACCCCATAGCTCACCCTTCTAAACCCAAAGGAAGAAAAAAGTTTTAAATGTTCAATACTGGTATTATTTGGATGTCCTTCGAAGCTCAATTCAGCGTTTTCAGCCTTCCTGGAATTTTTAAATATGCCATTCAGCAATAACTTCAAATTTTCAGGTGAAAAAAAGGTAGGTGTGCCACCCCCAAGGTGAAGTTCTTTTATAAACGGTTTTTCTTCAAAAAGCCTGCAATACATTTCCCATTCTTTTAGAACAGATTCCAAATAAGGAACTTCTACAGAATGGTTTTTAGTGATCCGTTTATTGCAACCGCAAAAGGTACACAGGCTCTCACAAAAAGGCAGGTGAATATAAATACTGATCCCTTCAAAATGGTTGCTTTCCCTGAAACTTCTTTTCAGGGAAAGCAACCATTCTTTCAAGGTAAATCCTGGCTCGTCCCAATAAGGTACCGTTGGATAACTGGTGTAACGTGGGCCAGCCACATTATATTTGGAAATTAAATTTGTTTCCATACTTTTTAATTTAAAAATCAAAAATAAAGGCTTCCGGCATCCCAAAATATGATGCTTGTCACCAAATTGAATTTGAAATGAAGAAATCCCAAAATACCTCTGAAACTGATAAACTTCAACTCCTTTTGAAATCTAAGCACTGGAAAAGATTAATGCCCGGAGAGGTTACAATCCTGATCAACAAATATAGAATGTCAAAATAAAGCTACTTGCACTCAATAATATAATA
>JBBRGD010000435.1:0-1907 GCA_038241065.1 Flavobacteriales bacterium | reverse complement strand
AGGAAGGAAGAGATGCTTTTCTGGAAAAACGCAAACCTAATTTTGAAAAGAAATGGCTTCCATAATGGAAAATTTTACAAATAAATCAATTGATATCACTTCACTGCCTCAATTTGAAGAAGTGGCTTTTCAACCAATTTCAAAGAGTTATCTCATAAAATCCAATCTCCAAAACCTTGTGTTTTTATGCTTGGCGATGATTGGTTGGGCGGTTTCATTTTATTTCGATCTAAACCAGATCCAATTAATTCTACTTCTTATTGGGATCGTTTTATATTTTGGTTTCAAATTTTGGAACACTTCCCGGCTACAGAAGAATTATGGATTTGCGCTCAGGGAAAAGGACATTTTGTACAGAAGGGGCTATCTGGTAAATAAAACTACGGTTGTTCCCTTTAACAGAATTCAGCACGCCTCCATTTCCCGGGATGTTCTGGATAAGATGCTTAAGATCTCCACTCTTAAGATTTTTACTGCGGGCGGTAGTGGCAGCGATATCATAATTCCCGGTTTGGCTCCAGACCTCGCACTCCGGTTAAAAGAGGCTTTGGCCGCAAAGCTCACCGAAAATGAATTCTAATTTGTTTGGAGTCCCGCAAAGGCAATCGGAAATTGGGATCCTTCTAATTTTTCTCACCAGGATTTTTAATTTATTAAAAGGGTTTTGGGCAATTATCGTATATCTTTTATTCACCGGACCAAGTGTGGCAACCCTGGTTTACATTGGTTTGGGTTTGGGGGTAATTTCAGTTCTGGTTCTTATTTACAGCTTTGTTTATTACCGCAGATTCCTTTTTCATATTGATTATAAAAATCAGGAATTTGTGCTTCAAAAAGGAGTATTCAATACAGAAGATATTGCGATCCCTTTTGATAGAATTCAGCAGGTATATATTAAACGTTCCATTCTGCAACGCATTCTGAATGTTAACAGTTTTGTAATTGAAACAGCGGGAAGCAAAAAGGAGGAAATTAGTATTAAGGCTATTTCTAATGAAAAAGCAAACCAGCTTTTAGATATTCTAATTAAGGTAAAGGACAAATATTCCGAAAAAATTACCGATTCGGAAATTACCGAAAAAACATCTGAGAATCAATTCTGGACGCATGAATTGAGTTTTTCAACCTTGCTCAAAATAGGAATAAGCACCAATTATTTGCGGGGATTGGCATTGATCGCCGCTTTTTTTGCGACTATTTACAATGAAGTAAGGTCAGTTTCTGAAGAACATTCTGAAGTTATCCAAAATTATTTAGATAAGTTGCCCGGTCCAATGGAATCGGTTTCCATTTTTATGATCATTGCTGTTATTGTTCTGTTCCTGAGTGTTTTAATTACCGTTGCTGAAGTTTTTATAAAATATTTCAACTTAAAATTAACTCAAACAAAGGATAGCCTTGAGTTGGAAATGGGCCTAAAGACCAATACGAAAATTTCTTTACAGCCAAGGCGTGTGCAATTATTACAGGTGATCACAAACCCCGTCCAAAAATGGCTGAATTTGTACGAAGTGCGTATTTCACTTGCAAACAGTGAAGATGAGCTTCAGAAAAGTAAAATTAAAATTCCTGGATTGGATCAGGCCACAGTTGCGAAGGTGAATTCATTCCTGTATACAGACCAATTCAGCAGTTTTATGGAAAGCTTTTCACCGGATAGAATCTTGTTGGTGAGACGGTTAATTATTGCACTGGTTCCTGCCGCAGCGAGTTATTTTGTAGTATTTTTTGTGGATGCAATATCTTTTGCAACTTGGCTTTTGCTGGCCGGGTTATATGCCGTTATCGCTGTAATCTGGCAGATTTTTATGTTCAGATCCTTAAAGTTATTTATTTCTGAAGATTTTGTTTACAAAAAATATGGTGTCTGGAATAAAACAGAGGAACGTTTGGAGATTTACAAAATT
>JBBRGD010000434.1:0-1944 GCA_038241065.1 Flavobacteriales bacterium | reverse complement strand
GTAGATTGGGCAAGGGGTTATGCACTTCTGAATGAAAAAAATTATATTCGTCTGGATACCTGTGGATACAATGAAAGATTGATAGAACATTATAAAAATTCCGGATTTGAATTTTTGGGAATGAAGAAACTGAAAGATTCTACCGCCCTTCCGGAGCATTACCTCGATGCTGATGTTTGTTTTTTCCAAATTGAACTTTAATTGTATCAGGTTTTAATTATTCTTTTCAACCTTTTCTGGAAACACACCTTCAAGGAAAGTAAAACTAATGTTCAACATATTTCAGAAAAAAAATAAATACATAATTCATTTTACCAGTTTTCATCAAAAGAGACCATAAGGGCAGGAAAATTGGTATGGAAACATAAAATGGAAAAACCCTTTTGATTGTTAATACTGCCTCCCTATGTGGGCTGACTCCTCAATTTTAATGTCTTGAAAAGCTTTACGAAAAAAATAAAAAAGATGCTTTTGTGGTCCCTGGTTTTCCCTGAAACCAGTTCGGAAAACAGGATAGCGGTGATGAAAGGTCTAAAGAGGAAGGATGTGTACTAGGGTTACTTTCCCTGTGTTTTTAAAAGTAAATGTAAATGGGGATCTTGCTCATCCAATATTTAAATATTTAAAAAGGAATTAATAAGATTTCCGGGAAGCAAGATTAAATGGAATTTCACCAAATTCCTTGTGGATGAGAATGGAAAACCTGTCAAAAGATTTCTCCCATAACCAAACCCAAAAAAATTGACACTTATTTAGCTGACTTTCTGAAAAAATAATCTTCGAATGTTGTGATTTTGTGATGCTGATATTTTCGACACTATCCCGATAAATGTATCAGTTAAAAGTCTGACCCTTTTTTCATAGATCGTAAGGAACGGATTTAATATTATGCCCCAATTCCTAACAGGCATTGTCCATTTTTGCTCCGTCATTTCATCACTCCATCACTCTTAACTCCGTCAATCCAATTATTCTACAGCAGCTATAATATCTTTTAGAAAAGTATCTACATCAAACTCCGGATACTCAGTAAGTCCAAGCCTTACAACAACCAGATCTTTAGAGGGAACAATGAAGACAAATTGTCCCTGAAATCCATTGCTGGAAAAAAGATCTTTTGGAACATTGGGATATTTACCCCCGTCATTCAGCCAGAAATGTGCTCCATACTCCCCTTCTGAATCATTTGCCGGAGTTGAGGAATATTTTACCCAGGATTCATTTAAAATCTGCTCACCGTTCCAGTTACCCTTGTTTAAATAAAGCAATCCAAATTTCCCCCAATCCCTTGCATTTGCCCATGCATAAGAAGAACCCACATAATTTCCGGCAAGATCTGTTTCTATGATCATAGAATCCATTCCAATTTTATCCACAAACTCCCGGTACCAAAAGTCAATATATTCCTGATGAGTTTCAAACTGATCCCTTATAAAACCTGAGAGCAAATTTGATGTTCCGGACGAATAATTCCATAAACTCCCAGGTTCTGCCACTAAGGGCTTTTTTAACTGAACCAAAGGCATATTCTCCTCCATAAACAACATTTTAGTAACATCTGAAATTTTATTGTAATCCTCGGTCCATTCCAAACCACTGTTCATTTGCAGGAGATTGTTCAAGGTAATGGCAGATCTTGAATCGCCTTTCCATTCCTGAAACAGGTTATCCTGTTCTAACGTTATTTCTCCTTGTTTTTCAAGAACCCCTAAAACGGCGTTGGTAATACTTTTTGTCATAGACCAACCCAACAACTTGGTATCTTTTGTAAAACCCGGTGCATATTTTTCAGCGATAAGCTCACCATTGTATAACACTACAACTGCCCTGCTTCTCAAAATATCCTCCCCCTTTCGGTCAAAAGCATTCTCCATTGCGGTTTGTAGTTTATCATAATCAACATTGGGAAAGAGGGTATCCTTAGGGTCCGATCTTCCGTAAGGG
>JBBRGD010000433.1:0-1970 GCA_038241065.1 Flavobacteriales bacterium | reverse complement strand
CTCCGGAGCCTTTTTATAGATATCATAGATTTTTCTGAAAAAGTATCCCCCGTATTTACTCCGGATAATTTGTTTGACAATTTCCCTCGAATGAAAGTAATAAAACATGATTGAAATAAAGGATTTATATAAAAAGTTTGGCGCAAACCAGGTTTTACAGGGGATTGATCTGGACATTCAACGGGGTGGAATATTTGCCGTTTTAGGCCCTAACGGATCCGGAAAAACCACCTTAATAAAAAGTATTTTAGGAATGGTAATTCCTAACTCAGGTATCATTAAACTAGACGGAAAATCGGTAAAAAACAGCTGGAAATATCGAAATGATATCGATTATTTGCCACAAATAGCAAATTTCCCGGGCAACCTGACCGTTAATGAACTTATTAAAATGATAAAAGACATCAGGGCAAAAAAAAAATACTGATGAACTCAGGCTCATAGAGCTCTTTAAAATGGAGGCGTTTTTAGATAAAAAACTTGGAAACCTCTCTGGAGGGATGAAACAAAAAGTCAACCTTTTACTCGCCTTTATGTTTGACAGCCCCTTAATAATTCTGGATGAACCAACTTCCGGATTGGATCCCATTTCACATATTCGTTTAAAAGAGCTTATTCAATCCGAAAAAACCAAAGGGAAGACAATCCTTATTACCTCACACATCATGAGTTTTGTTGAAGAAATTGCAGATGAAATTGTTTTTCTGCTGGAAGGAAAAATTTACTTTAAAGGCAGTATTTCTGAATTAAAGACAAAAACGAATCAACCCGATTTTGAACACGCGATAGCGTCAATTTTATCCAGTAGTTATGCTTAAAATTCTAAAATACAGCTTTTATGATCTGATGCGTTCCCGCTGGAGCTATATATATTTCCTGTTTTACCTATTATTGGGAGTTGTCTTATTGTTTCTTAACAACGATCTATCCAAAGCGGTGATTACACTTATGAATGTAATTATTATCCTGGTGCCACTTATTGGGACCATTTTTGGAGTCATGTATTATTATAATTCAAAAGAATTTACCGAGTTACTCCTGGCCCAACCTATAAAACGATCCTATATTTTTCTGGGTCAATATTTAGGAGTAGCATTTTCCCTCTCTATGAGTTTAATTCTTGGATTGGGACTTCCATTTATATTTTACGGCATTTTTAAATCTGCTGCCATCTGGGATTTTGCGCTCCTACTTGTTACCGGTGCGTTCTTAACTTTTATTTTTACCGCACTGGCTTTTAATATAGCCCTCGCCAATGAAAATAAGATAAAAGGTTTTGGGTATGCTATTTTGTTGTGGCTTTTCCTGGCTGTTATTTATGACGGCATCTTTCTTATGTTCTTAGTTATGTTTGATGAGTATCCCTTAGATAAATTCTCGCTAATAGCTTCTATGTTCAATCCAATTGACCTCTCCAGAATTTTAATTTTGCTGAAACTGGATATTTCAGCTTTACTGGGTTATACCGGGGCAGTGTTTCAAAAGTTTTTTGGTACCTCACAAGGCCTTATAATTTCTATTTTTGTTTTATCACTTTGGGTTATAATCTCTACCTATAATATATATAGAATATCAAGGAAAAAAGATTTTTAGATAAAATTAAATCTTTCTTTTATAACCTGATTTTTCCTTATTCACCCCAATAAAACCGTTGTTAATTTATTGGCATTCAATCTTTCGCGATTTGAATATTTTGTGAACATTTATTTGTTCATAAATATCTAATGTTCTTATATTCAGAATTTTAGGTTATTTTACCTGTAAACTTTTTATTTATTGACGTATTTATTATTGTATAATTTTATTTACATTTATACCATATAATAACGTACAATTCACCAACAAGGATTACAAAATGAAAACACCTACCACCCTACCTCCCGCAAAAACCTATTCCCAGGATGAAGCTTTTCAAGCTTCAAAAGCCTATTTTAAAGGCGACGAATTAGCTGCCCGCGTATGGATTAACA
>JBBRGD010000432.1:0-1972 GCA_038241065.1 Flavobacteriales bacterium | reverse complement strand
TCCAAAATATGATAATTATCAGTTAACGACACATTTAGTACTTTGAGGGTTGTATTTTACTATAACATTATATTACTTTTGTTTTCGATAAGCGAAACAGATTCATGGAAGACTATCATATATCTAAAGGAAAACATTTTTACACCGTTGGCTTAAGCTATAAAAAAGCCGAAGCAACCGTAAGGGGTCATTTTAGCTTAACTGAAGAAGGCAAGTTAAATTTGCTGGAAAAAGCTAAACTTGAAGGAATTGACGGGTTAATTGTTACATCCACATGCAACCGAACAGAAATTTATGGGTTCGCACAACACCCTTTTCAACTCATCAAATTGCTTTGTGAATTTACAAAGGGAACAATTGAGGAATTTGAAAAAGTGGCCTACATATATAAGAACAAGGAAGCAATTTCACATATGTTCAGGGTAGGATCCGGTCTTGACAGCCAGATCTTGGGAGATTTTGAGATCATTTGTCAGTTAAAAAAGGCTTTTATCAATTCCAAAAATGTAGGTGTTGCCAATCCTTTTTTAGAACGATTGGTAAATGCAGTGATACAGTCAAGCAAACGAATTAAAAACGAAACTCAAATTTCATCTGGGGCAACTTCAGTAAGTTTTGCTTCAGTACAATATATTCTTAAAGAGGTCGCGAACATCTCCAACAAAAATATCTTGCTCTTCGGAACAGGAAAAATTGGCCGGAACACCTGCGAAAATTTGGTGAAACATACCAAAAACAACAATATTACCCTGATTAACCGTACCAAAGACAAGGCGGAAAAAATTGCCGGAAAATTTGACTTGACCGTTAAGGATTATGCCGATTTACAATCGGAAATTCGTCTGGCCGATGTTTTAATTGTGGCTACAGGAGCTCAAAACCCTACCATTACAAAGGAACTTCTCTACCCTAAAAAGGAATTGTTGATCTTAGATCTTTCAATTCCCAAAAATGTAGGTGATGATGTTCTTGACCTTGAAAATGTAACAGTGGTACATTTGGATCAGCTTTCTCAAATAACAGATGATACTTTAGAACGCAGAAAACTATTTATTCCCCAGGCGCGAGAAATTATTGCCGAAGTGGAAGGCGATTTTAATAAATGGTTGGAAACCCGCAAATTTGCCCCCACCATTATGGCCTTAAAAAATAAATTGGGAACCATGAAGGATGAGGAAGTGGATTATCAAAGCCGTAAAATATCCAACTTTAACCAGGAACAGGCTGAAATTATAAGCAACAGGATTATTCAAAAAATTATGAATCAGTTTGCTAATCACCTTAAAGATGATTCTAATATTGCCGACGAAAGCCTTGAGTTAATCCAGAAAGTCTTTCAACTGGAAGAAGCAGCAAAATGAACAAAATTATAAGAATTGGTACCCGCGATAGTCAATTGGCACTTTGGCAGGCTAAAACCGTACAAGCTGCCCTTGAAAAATTAGGACATACCACCAAGTTGGTCCCCGTTAAATCCACCGGAGATCTGAATTTAGATCAGCCTTTATACGAAATGGGAATTACAGGGATTTTCACTAAAACCCTGGATATAGCAATGTTAACCGATACAATTGATATTGCAGTTCACTCCATGAAAGATGTTCCCACGGTTTTGCCAAAGGGAATTGTGGAGGCAGCCGTATTAAAACGCGCCACTTCAAAAGATATCCTGCTGCATAAAGGACTCGATTTTCTGGATGCTGAAGGCACCATTGCTACCGGAAGCCTTCGCCGTAAAGCACAATGGTTGTATAAATATCCCAAACATAGCGTGGTGGATTTGCGTGGAAACGTGATCACGAGAATGGGAAAACTGAAGAAGAACAATTGGAACGGCGCAATTTTCGCTGCAGCGGGGCTTCAACGAATTAACCTTACCCCAAAAAATCACATCGTTTTAGACTGGATGCTTCCTGCTCCCGCACAAGGTGCTATGCTTATAGTTGCCAAGGAAAACGATGCATTTTCCAGA
>JBBRGD010000431.1:0-1979 GCA_038241065.1 Flavobacteriales bacterium | reverse complement strand
AAATGATGCTGCCTATATCGAGCAAATGGGAACTGAATTTATCCGGGCTTTAAAAGAAGACCGGAAGTCTATTTTTAGTGCAGATACCATACGTTCCCTTGTATTTGTGATTCTTTCTGCTACTTTGATCTGGTTGTATTTAAAGCAAAAAGTGAGTAAAAATTTAGTGATCACGGGTTTTGTATTATTGATTTTAGCGGATTTAATTGGGGTTGACAGAAGATATGTAAATAATGAAGATTTTGTGGCATCAAAAGTAATGAAGCAACCCTTTCAAAAAACGGCTGCCGATGTTGAAATTTTGAAAGATAAGGGGCATTACAGGATATTTGATTTAGCCGAAAGTCCTTTCAATACAGGAAGAACATCATATTTTCATAATTCCATTGGAGGATATCACGCTGCTAAACCGGGAAGAATGCAGAATCTTTTTGATTTCTATATTGCAAAAAACAATTTGCCAATATTGAATATACTGAATGTGAAATATATTATTGTTCCTACTGAAGAAGGCCCTCAGGCTCAACAAAATTCAGAAGCATATGGAAATGCCTGGTTTGTAGAGAATATTAAATGGGTGAGTAATGCCAATGAAGAGATATTAAATCTCGGTGAAACCGATCTCGTTAAAACTGCCGTCATCAATAATAGGTTTAAAGACCAAATTCCTTCAACTTTGAATTTTGATCCTTCAGCACAAATTGAATTAACTGAACATGAGCCTAATAGATTGGTATATAGATCGTCAGCAGCTAAAGATCAATTGGTGGTTTTTTCAGAAATGTATTATGGCCATGGTTGGATTTCATACATAGATGATAAAGAAACTCCGCATATTAGTGCAAATTATGCACTAAGAGCCATGATGGTGCCGGCAGGGGAGCATATCATCACCTTTAAATTTGAACCGCAGGTAGTAAAAACAGGCAGTACAATAGCCTTGACAAGCTCTATTATTCTGGGATTACTGTTATTGGGCGGAATTTACTTTACCTTTAAAAATAAAGATTAACACGTTTACGGCGTGGGGATATATAGGCCTTATGAAAAAAGCACTTATTATCAGCTATTATTGGCCTCCTGCCGGTGGACCCGGCGTACAACGTTGGTTAAAATTCGTGAAATATTTGAGAGAATATCAAATAGAGCCAATTGTGTATATCCCGGAGAATCCGGAATACCCCATTCTTGATGAATCCCTAAACAGTGAGGTGCCGGAAAACATAACTATTTTAAAACATAAAATTTACGAGCCTTATTTTTTGGCAAAGCTATTTTCCAAAAAACATACTTCCATTATCAGTTCCGGAATAATTGCCGATAGCAAAAAACAAAATCTTTTACAGAAATTGTTTTTATATATCCGCGGGAATTTTTTTATTCCCGATGCCCGAAAATTTTGGGTGAAGCCTTCCGTAAATTTTTTATCAGATTATATTTCAAAACATAATATCACTACAATTATTACAACCGGCCCACCGCATAGTTTACATCTGATAGGCCTGGGATTAAAACAAAAACATAAAATAAAATGGATCGCAGATTTCAGGGATCCCTGGACCCAAATTGGCTATCACGATAAGTTGCGGTTGTCTAAAAGATCAAGGGAAAAGCATCTGAAATTAGAGAAAAAAGTGCTTTCGGAAGCAAATCATATTATAACTACCAGTTTTACCACCAAAGCTCAATTTGAGAAAAAGACTTCCCGTCCAATTACGGTGATTACCAATGGATATGATATTTTAAATCAATCTGAAGCTCCTTTAGACCTTCATTTTACATTTTCTCATATAGGTTCATTACTTTCGGGGAGGGATCCTAAAAACCTCTGGCAGGTACTTGGAGAATTAGCTGCCGAAAACTCAAATTTCGCCAGGGATCTTAAAATTAAACTTATAGGAGCAGTAAGTGATGAAGTTGTACTTTCGATGAAAGAGTTTGGATTGGGAATTCATCTTGAAATCTCAGGTTATGTCTCT
>JBBRGD010000430.1:0-1981 GCA_038241065.1 Flavobacteriales bacterium | reverse complement strand
ACACCTTCAGAATTTATTGAGGAAGATGGAATAGTTCATTTATTTGGAATTGATATTACTCCCATAAAAACAGCCAATTTTGAGCTTTTAAAGTATAAAAATATCATTGAAAGCAGTAGGGATGGTGTTGGCTTAGTTTCGGTTGAAAACAATGAAGTATTTTTAAATAATTCTCTCAAAGAAGCATTAGGTTTTTCAGAGTCAGATCTAAATGGGCTTGTTTCAATTAAAGAATTATATGCCGACCAGAAAAAAGCAGAGTTAATTTTCAATGAACTTCTGGAGGGGAAATACTGGAATGGGGACATCCAGCTCGTTAGCAAGAAAGGTGAGTATCTTGATTTTCTTTTGAGTGCCGGGCCCATTCTCAATGAAAGTGGAGAAATTATTGCTCTTTTTGGACTTCACACAGACATAAGGGAACGAAAGAGCCATGAAAAATCACTTCAGAAATATAGCAATAGGATCAGCAACATTTTGGAAAGTATTACTGATGGTTTCTTTTCGGTAACAAAAGACTGGAAAGTTACTTATTGGAATAAAGAAGCTGAAAACCTGACGAAAATTTCCAGGGAAAAAGTGATTCATAAACAACTTTGGAGTTTTTTTCCAAAAACCAAAAAATCTGATTTTTACAACAATATTAAAAATATCCTTGAACAGGGAGAAAAGATTTCATTTGAAGAATATTTTGAACCCCTGGAAAAATGGCTGGAAGTTAATGCTTATCCCGGAAAGGAAGGTTTTTCAGTATATTTCAAGGACATTACTGAAAAGAAAAAAGGGAACGAACAAATTCGGGCTGCAAAGGAGCGTTATGAATTGATTTCCAAGGCAATTCTTGAAGCGGTTTATGAATGGGATATCCAGAACAATGTATTGGAATGGAGTGATGTTTATTACCAAATATTTGGCTTTACCAAAAAATCTGTAGATGAAACATTTCTGGATTGGGAGAAAAATCTACATCCTGACGACCGGGAGACTGTAATTAAAAATTTAAACGAAGTTTTAGAAGATCCGGTGAAATCTAATTGGGATTTTGAATATCGCCTCATCATAGCAGATCAAAAAGTAGCTTTTATAGTAGAAAAAGCTTTTATTATCAGAAATGAAAATGGCCAGGCTGTTAAAATGATTGGTTCCCTTCAGGATATTACCGAACTCAAACGAAATGAGCGATCTCTTGAAGATTTAAATTTTAAATTGAAAAATAGGGCAAAGGAACTTTCAGCCTCAAATTTAGAGCTTGAACAATTTGCATATATCGCTTCTCATGATCTTCAGGAACCTCTTCGCATGGTTACCAGTTTTCTTACTCAACTTCAAAAAAAGTATGACAAACAATTAGATGAAAAAGCACAGCAGTATATTTATTTTGCTATGGATGGGGCTATAAGAATGCGGCAAATTATTCTGGATTTACTTGAATATTCCAGGGTAGGCAGAATGGATTACAAAATTGAGAAAGTAAATTTCAACGATTTGATCAAAGGCGTTATTAGCTTAAATTCAACTTCAATTAAAGAATCTGGCGCCAAAATTAATTTTAAGAATTTACCGGTAACAGATGCAGCAAAAATTCCGTTACAAAGGCTTTTTTCAAATTTAATAGGCAACTCCTTAAAATATAGAAAAGAGGGGGAAAAACCGGTTATTGATATTAGTGCCAAAGAACTGGAATCTTATTGGAAATTTCAGGTGAGGGATAACGGGATTGGAATAGATAAAGACTTTAGGGAAAAAATATTTGTAATTTTCCAGAGGCTCCATTCAAAGGATGAATATTCCGGAACTGGGATAGGACTGGCTATTTGTAAGAAAATAACAGAAAGTCATGGAGGTAAAATTTGGGTTGAATCTAAGCCCGGGAAAGGAAGCACTTTTCATTTCACAATCAAAAAACAATTTTAGTATATTTACAATCCCTAATCATACCCCCAACATGCAACCTATAAATATTCTGTTGATAGAAGACAAT
>JBBRGD010000429.1:0-2006 GCA_038241065.1 Flavobacteriales bacterium | reverse complement strand
AGTTATTCCATAATTACAAAAAGATTGCTTCATTTCATTCGCTATGACAAACTAAACGATTAAACAAATATGCCCCGTCCAAAAGCGTTAGGGATTGCAGCGGTAGCTTTTAAAAATGGCTTTTTCATTTTTAAAACTACAAGCGTAAAGCCCGACCCGACCGCAGGAAGGGAAACGCCCAAAAGCTCGTTCAGAATGACAAAAACCCACGGGTATGTCATTTTGATCGCAGTGAAGAAGTCTGCGCACTCCTAGGAGGAATCATAAATGAAACATCCATAAACATGACTAATATGTTTATCACCCAAAGAAATGATTATAGGGATGTTACATCAGATAAATAAAAAACAATAAATATAAACAGAATGAAATAAAAAATTCAGCATTAATTTAAAGCAAAGGTCGCGCTTAATTTGAAGGAAGGAATAGTGACCTTAAATTTCCTGGTGGAAGTAAAGTTTACCATATGGTAATAACCGCTCATTGCCCCAAAGGGAGATGTAAGCAAACAACCGCTGTTATAAGTATAAGATTCCCCCGGTTTTAATACCGGTTTTTTGCCAACAACACCTTCTCCCTGAACAATTTCAGTTTTGTTCAATGCGTCTTTAATCTTCCAGAACCGCGAGGTGAGCTGCACAGAATCTTTGCTTTGGTTTTCAATGGTAATACGGTAGCCAAATGCAAAGTGTATTTTATAGTTCTTATAAAATGTACCTTCGAAGTTGGTTTCAACCGAAATTTTTATACCGCTGGTGACCTGTTGTATCATAATTAAAAAATTGCAAAAGAGGCTATGAGTGATAAAAGAGATGCAATGACAGCTAAAATAAGAAATATTCCATTTAAAATCACGAATTTAACAATAGTTTTAATTCTGCCCTGGCAATAGAACTTTCTTAAAGCTAAATATAGGTACCAAAGGAAAAGTAGAATGAGTATTCCAAAAATATTTTCCCAGGTAAAAATATTATTTATAATTAGTGCAATTCCCATTAATACAAAGAAAATAGTTTGCACATGGAACGTGAATATGAGATGTTCCATATAATTGAAAGGCCTTCTCCAGTAGAGCAACCAAATGAAAAGCGCAAAAACAGGAAGATAGAAGAAAATTATTAACGGCAATTTACTTATAAAATATCCTACAAATATTTCGGGATTTTTTTGGATTGTATTGAAATCTACCACTTTTTTATAAACCCAGCGATTGAAAGTGGAAGTGGAATGATGTAAACTGTCTAAGGCTATAATTGGTTTAGAGATCTCTGTTTCTGTATGGAAGTGATTATAAAGATCAAATTGTTTTTGAATTGAAACTGAAAAAGAGAGGCTGTCAAGTTTCTCCTGTGAAAAATAAAAATCATTATAAGTTTTTCCCGAATTTTCCTGCTGTTTCAATAAAATGGAATCTACACTTACAGGTGCGTTTTCAATTGAAGGAACGTTCTTTAAATCGGCTCTTAATTTTTCGAGTTCTTCCGGGCTCAACTCCTGTAAATTTGTAGACTTTGCATTGTTTACATTTCCAAAATCATCTATGTTATTGGAAAAACTCCAGATAATAAAGAAAATAATCGAGACACTTAAATAAAACCGAAACGGGTTGGCATAACGCTCGCGTTTTCCCTGGATATAATCTTTTGAGATTTTCCCCGGATGAAACAACATAGCGCTTAAAGTTCTTCTAAAGCGGGAATCATACGCAAAAAAGTTTGCGAAAAATTCGTTAAAAAAATCTGTAAAGGAAAGTTTTTTGGTGCTGTTTAATTGTCCGCAGTTTGGACAATATTTATCGCTAATATCCAGAGGATGCTCACAATTTAAACAAATTTTACCGCGATACTTGGTTAAAGAGCGAATCTTGTTCATGATTAGCAAAGGATTAGTTTAAGAAAATTAATTGGTGATGTTTACAGAATTGGCGCTTCCAAATCCTATGATTTTATCATAGCGTGATCCTAAATCCCTGAAGTAAACCAGCACCTGATATTCATTTTCGGTTT
>JBBRGD010000428.1:0-2019 GCA_038241065.1 Flavobacteriales bacterium | reverse complement strand
TTTCAATTTTATCAATTCAGCTTTGATCTCCTCTTCCAAAGGTCCGGCGCCGACTATTATTCCATATACATTTGGATTTTTAGTTTCAATTTCCTTAAAAACCTGTAACCATTCAATAAGTCTCTTTTGAAACCGGAAAACAGCAACATTTCCTATGACTAATGCGTTTTCGGGAATGCCCAATTCCTGTTTTGTTTTAATTCCCAAATCATGATTTCTTCTGAATGAATCTGTATTGGCACCATTCAAAAGTGTTTTTACCTTAATTTTTGGATTAATGTTCTTTTTTATGGAATTGGTGACATCTTGTGACACCCCCAAAGCCAAACTCTGAGAATTAAATGTAAGTCTGTTAATTGTTTTGGTTGCAATATGATATCGTTCCTGCATATTATGCTCGGTATAAACGACCGGTATTTTAGTTTTGAAGAAAACCAGTCTTCCTAAAAACCCGGCCCAGGGCAAATGACAATGAATTAAATCGATTTCATTTGTTTTACAATACTCAATCACACCTGAATACTGCAGTATTAATCTTATATTATCCTTTGCTTCAAAACAGGTAACCCTCCCTCCAGCTTTACTAATACTTTCCACCATCTGATCTTTCCAGGGAAGAAAATAGATAGTATGAAATTCAAATTTTTCTTTATCGTGAATTTTCAGGGTTTCAGGCAACAACATCTCTGCTCCGCCCCTGCCTAAGGATTTTATTATGTGAAGGATCTTTATTTTTTGCATCTATATTGAAATCGTGATCGGCAAATTTAAGGCAATATAAAACGAAGGCAAGGATTTAAGATGAATTTATCAGTTAACGAATTCCGTGAATTAAGACGAATTGCAGGGATTCAACAGTTACAAATACTCCCCCTTCGGGGGTTGGGGGGCTACAGCTTCATAAACTTCCACAAACTTCACCGCGATCTCCGTATTCATATACTCTTTAATCACAATTTTGTGCGCGTTTTCAATTTGTTCAGTATTTCGAATTTCTAGAGTTTCCAAAACAGCTTTCACAAAGCCTGCCTCATCATCTTTCTCTATTAAACTTCCTGTGTGCCGGGTGACAATTTCTGAAATCCCACCAACATTGTATGCTACAACTGGGGTTTTGCACATCATTGCTTCAAGTAAAACTCCCGGAAGGCCTTCTATTATACTTGGCAATACCAAAACATCTGAGGCTTTAATATAAGCCAATGGATTATTGACAAAACCATAAAAAGTAATATTTTGCGTCAAATTCATCTTTTTCACCTCTTCTTCAATTTCAGACTTCAAAGGGCCGTCACCAACTAAATGCAAATGAACATTCGGTTTAGTATTTAAAACCGATTGAAAAATCATTAAAAGCCCAGAATGATTTTTTTCAAAACTAAACCCTCCAACGTGAACAATATGTTTTATGCCCTCAGGCTTTAGGCTGATTGCTTCAATTTTTGAAATGCTTTCCAGGCCTACCGGAATTACTTCCGTTTTCCCTGATAGAAATGAAAAATGGTTCAAAATGTCTTTTTCTGAAGCTTTAGATACAGAAATAACAAAGGCAACATTTTTATAAAAAAAAGAATTCAAGCTTTTTTGAATTGGCGATTTTAAATAGCGACCAACCTCACTTGCATTGCGCGAAATAACAGGTGTTTTCCAACCAAATATTTTTTTGGAGAAAACAGCATATTTAAGGGTGTCTCCGGCATTCGCCTGGATAACATCCGGATTGAATTCTTTTATTACGCCAGCTAATTTTTTCCAGGCAGAAATATCGAAAAACCTATTTTTTGCAGAGGCTTTCAGAGAGCTTATCTCTCCGTGGAAAGGCAAAGTAGCATCTCCTTCGAAAAGAGCGACAATTTTAACCTGATGACCTGATGCGGTTAAATGATTTGAAAGCTGACAGGTGAACATTTCCGCTCCGCGGTTCTGAGGTTTTTGAATTAATTGAAGTATTTTCAAATTTATTTTTTATTATTATTCATTAAATCTACATAAAGACCTAACATTTCATCGTGAATAACA
>JBBRGD010000427.1:0-2029 GCA_038241065.1 Flavobacteriales bacterium | reverse complement strand
AAATACCTCAATGCCCTGATCCATTAAAGATTGGATCGCCTGCCTGCTGGTTTTTTTGATCGGGTCGGTAATGGTTATATAACCAACCACTTTATTTCCAACTGCCAAATAGGAAACCGTTTTTCCAAGTTCCTGCTCGGCTATGACCTGTTTATTTATATCTGAAGAAATTTCGGCGCCAACCTGTTCCATCAATTTTTCGTTTCCAATGGAGATTTCTTTGCCATCTGCTTTTCCAATTACGCCTTTTCCGGTAATCGATTTAAAATCGGAAGCATCTGCAAGAACAACATTCTTTTCTTTGGCATATTTTACGGTAGCCGCTGCCAATGGATGTTCACTCAGAGCATTTACCGAAGCTATTTGCTTCAAAACCTCATCTTCACTAATAGAGGGATCAAAAGAAACCACTTTTTCTACCGATGGTTTCCCCTCGGTAATAGTTCCGGTTTTATCGATAATAAGGGTATCTATGTCATCCATCTGTTCCAGGGCCTGAGCATTCTTTATAAGCACCCCATTTTGAGCACCTTTGCCAACACCTACCATGACCGACATTGGGGTTGCTAATCCAAGCGCACAGGGACAGGCGATAATCAATACCGCAATTGCATTTATCAGAGCATAGGCATAAGCTGGTTCCGGACCGTAAATTGCCCAAACCACAAAGGTTATTATAGAAATAAGCACTACAATCGGCACAAAATAACCGGAAATTCTATCGGCTAACTTTTGAATTGGCGCCTGCGAGCGGCTGGCATCGTTCACCATTTTTATTATTTGGGCCAGAAGGGTTTCATTCCCCACTCTTTCGGCTTTCATAGTAAAACTTTGGTTCCCGTTGATGGTTCCGGAAGTAATTTTATCTCCTTCAGCTTTATCTACGGGAATAGGTTCCCCGGTGATCATAGCTTCGTCAATACTCGAGTTGCCTTTTTCAATGATCCCATCTACTGGAATTTTACCCCCCGGTTTTACACGTAAAATATCACCGACTTGAATTTTATCTGTCGCAATAACTTCATCTTTCCCATTTACAACACGAACGGCTGTATTGGGAGCTAATTTCAACAATTCCTTGATTGCAGAATTTGTCTTGCTATGCGCACGGGCTTCCAGCAACTGACCTAATAAAACCAGAGTTAAAATTACTGTTGCCGCTTCAAAATACACATGTACAGTGCCCATTTCGGTTTTAAATTGAGCAGGAAAAAGATTGGGGAACAACAGTCCAAAAACACTAAACGTCCAGGCCACTCCGGCACCAATCCCAATAAGGGTGAACATATTGAGGTTCCAGGTAAGAATCGATTTATACGCTCTTTCAAAGAACATCCAGGTAGCATAAAATACTACAGGGATGGAAAGCCCAAACTGAATCCAGTTCCAGTACTTCATCTCTAATAAATCGTGCATCGGATTATTTGGGATCATATCAGTCATTGCGATAAGGAAAACAGGAAGGGTAAAAATCACCGCTATTTTAAACTTTTTCAGTAGTTTTTCATAGGTCTTGTTTTCTGCAGAAGAATCTGCTTCCATAGGTACAAGATCCATCCCGCAAATAGGGCAGGATCCCGGCTCATCTCTTATTATTTCCGGATGCATTGGGCAGGTATATTTTGTACCTGCAGCTTTTAAGCTCATTTCCTCCACCAGATCCATCCCGCAAACAGGGCAATCTCCGGCCTTGTTGTATGTTTTATCTCCTTCGCAATGCATTGGGCAATAAAATGTGCCGGTTCCCTGGCTGTGCTCGTGACCTCCTTCAGGCTTATCACCTTTTCCAAAGTTTGAGTCTTTGGAAAAGTTTTTTTCAGCAGTTACTTCGCCTGGCATTAAAATTTGATAATTCTCTCCGGCATCTTTCAAAGCCTTCTGAAATTTTTCAATTTCGATATGCTTATCCATTTCAATAACCGCTTCGGCTTTCTCCAGCTTCACAGATGCGTTGCTAACGCCCTCAACTTCATTCAGGGCTTTTTCAACATGGAAACGACAACCGTTGCAGGTCATCCCGGTAATTTTA
>JBBRGD010000426.1:0-2046 GCA_038241065.1 Flavobacteriales bacterium | reverse complement strand
GGAAACAGGAGCTGAGGAAGAGCGAAACCGGGTAAATTAAAAAAAAGAAGCTATAAAGAAAATACAACTGGGAGGTTCGTGAGAGATTAAATCTGAAATTCTCAATCTAAGTGAGCACAGCCTTTATCAAAATCTTTTTCTATTATAGCGTTATCTTAACCACCATATGAGCTTCGCGGTGCGTCTTTTTTTTCTTCAAAAAGACGCACCGAATTCAGCACCAAACACTTAGGTTTATTTGCTATTAAATGACATTAAATAAAATAAAAAAGCCTCTAAATCATTGATTTAAAGGCTTTTAGTGTTATTTTGTATTCTAATAAGCGGTCTGGACGAGACTCGAACTCGCGACCCTCTGCGTGACAGGCAGATATTCTAACCAACTGAACTACCAGACCGTTGCTCTATTGCGATGGCAAATATACAGTAGTTTTTACATTACACAAACCTTTTTTTGGAATTTATTTCCCCTTGTTTTTTGAAGTCAGGCAAAATTTTGTCTTTCAATCAAGTAGGTGGTTAAAATCTTTTCAAAATTCTCTCCAATGTCAGCCTGAACGTACTTAATTCGATATTTCGAGCACTGTAATTTTAGTTCTCCAAAGTAATTTTTAACCGCTTTTTGGTAGGAATCCTTAAAATTATCGGCATAAAGATCTATATGTAAACCGGATTCTACATCTGTAAAACGTTTTGGGGCATTGTCGAAATCAAAATTCAGCTCTTTCTCCTTATCAATTACGTGAAAAAGAACAACCTCATGTTTATTGTATTTTAAATGTTTCAGGGCTTCAAATAACTCTTTTTCATCTTTGTCTTCCTGAAGCATATCGGTAAAAATGAAGATCAGGGACCTTCGTTTTAATTTTTCGGCAATCTGATGTAAATAAGTATAACTGTCGGTTTTCCTGTTTTTGACGGGATTTGAGACTAAACGATCCAATTCGTTTAAAAGCATCCGGTGGTGGCGCTCACTGCCCTTCTCGGGCGCATAATACTCGTAGATGTCACTATAAACACTTAAGCCTATCGCATCGCGCTGTTTTTTTAAAATCTGCATCAAAGAAGCTGCTGCCAATACAGAAAAGCCTATTTTGTTTAGGGAATCCCTCTTAAACTGTTTCATCGGGGGATAATGCATGGAGGCCGAATTATCTAGTATCAAATGGCAACGCAAATTGGTTTCTTCCTCGTACCGCTTGGTGTAAAATTTATCGGTTTTAGCGTATAATTTCCAATCGATGTGCTTGATACTTTCCCCGTTATTGTAGATCTTATGCTCGGCAAATTCTGCCGAAAATCCGTGGAACGGACTTTTGTGCATTCCGGAAATAAAACCTTCCACCACTTGTTTGGCCAGGAGTTCCAGATTGGTGAACCCACCCTGTTCATGTACTTCCTGCTGTAAATCCATTTAAAGCCCCCTTTTCTTAAACTCCCCAAAAAAAGAAGAGTGTTTTTATTTTCAACTAAGATAAAACTTCCAAAGCAAAAAAGGTCCGACAATTTTGCCGGACCTTCTAAACTTTCATTTATTTTATCTTTTTACAGTAGAGCATCCAATGCTTCAGCATAGGTGGTTTTAGGAGCAACTCCTACTTGACGTCCTACTACTTCTCCGTTTTGAAAGATCAAAACGGTAGGAATATTCCGAACTCCATATTTTGCAGCAAATTCCTGGTTGGCATCAACATCCAATTTTCCAACAACCGCTTTTCCTTCATAATCTTTACTGATATCTTCTATAATTGGTCCAACCATTCTACAAGGTCCACACCAAGCCGCCCAGAAATCAACCATTACAGGTTTATCGCTTTTTAGTACGGTCTGTTCAAAATTAGCATCTGTTATCTCTAAAGCCATAATATTTATTTTTTCTTATCAATTAATATGTAAAAATAGTCAATTATTTCAGCAAAACTTACACCCCTTGTATTGGATTTGGCTATTCGTATATCAGGAGGTTTTATAAAACTGATTTTAAATTATTTATCAATATAAGCTTTCTATGCAAGGAATTTTCCTATTTAATAAAAGTTTAAATAA
>JBBRGD010000425.1:0-2058 GCA_038241065.1 Flavobacteriales bacterium | reverse complement strand
TATTTATAGCAATTTTTACCGCTTTTCCTACTTCGCCTTTATCCGATTTCCAGGTTCCAAGACCAATAGATGGCATCTCATCCCCGTTTTTAAATTTTAAATCGTTCATTTCTTTTAATTTTCCTTAAAGTTATCAATTGAGAACCTCATTAAAAAATTAGGGCATCACTTTAGCAAAATATTAGTAATTCCTGCGGGGATGAAATTCTGTAATAACCTTCTGAAGATGACTTTTATCCACGTGCATATAAATTTCAGTAGTAGTGATGCTCTCGTGTCCCAACATTTGCTGGATTGCTCTTAAATCGGCTCCATTTTCCAAAAGATGCGTGGCGAAGGAATGGCGAAAGGTATGTGGACTTATATTCTTCTGAAGATCTGCCACTACGGCAAGATTTTTTACAATGGTGAAGATCATTGCCCGGGTAAGAATATTTCCGCGGCGATTTAAAAACAGCACATCTGAAGCTTTTTTCTTTAAAGGAACCAGTGTTCTGGAATTCCTTATATATTCTGAAATATATTGTTGGGTGACTTCACCTATAGGCACAAAACGTTGCTTATTGCCTTTACCTGTTACTTTTATAAAGCCTTCTTTAAAAAACAGATCAGATAATTTTAAGTCGATCAATTCTGAAACACGTAACCCACATCCATAAAGGGTTTCAATTATTGCCTGATTGCGTTCGCCTTCTTTGGTGCTCAAATCTACAGAGTTGACCAAATTATCAATCTCATCAAGAGAGAGGGTACCAGGTAGTTTGCGTCCAATTTTTGGGGATTCTATTAATTCCATAGGGTTATTTTCCCGGTAACCTTCAAAAATCAAATAAATAAAGAAACTTTTTAAACCAGAAATTATACGCGATTGCGATCGGGCATTTACCACTTTTGCAACCTCATATATAAATTGTTGAAGAATTTCTTCTGAAATTTTTAATGGGGAAATAGTTATGGAATTGGCTTCTAAGTAGTTGATAAGTTTTTTAATATCCAAAGAATAATTAAAGACGGAATTCTCAGCTAAGCCGCGCTCTAAAAGCAAATAGTTCTTAAAGTCACTAAGAGCTTGGTGCCAGGTCATTAGAGTGGTTATTAACAAATTTAGAAAATAGCATTGGCAATACTTTATGCATTGGTAAGCAATTTCTTAACAAATGTAAGCCTAATTTTGATCCCGAACTTAAAAACATAAGAAATGAAAAAGTCAATTTTTGTTATAGTAATTGCGTTATTTGGAATTAGTGCGATGAGCGCACAGGAATATGTAATGTTTGGTGTTAAAGGAGGGGTTAACTTTTCCACCTTTTCCGGGGACGGGGCAAATGCCTTTAACGATCCAAATGGAAGAACTTCTTTTAATTTGGGCCTTTTAGCTGAAATTCCTTTAACCGACAAATTTTCTGTTCAGCCAGAGGTACTTTATTCAGGGCAAGGATATGATATTGCAGATAGAAATAATGCAAATGATATTGAATACCAGTTGGATTATATCAACATTCCTGTACTAGCTAAGTTTTATGTGTTTGACGGATTGGCATTGGAAGCAGGTCCACAAGTGGGATTTTTGGTAAACAGTGAAATAGATTCTAATCCTTCCAGTACAAATAATGGGGAAATTTCGTTAAGCGAAGATCAATTCAATAAGGTTGATTTTAGTGCTGCATTGGGAGCTTCCTATAAATTCAGAGGTGGATTTTTTGTAAACGGGCGTTACAATATTGGTTTAACCGATATTTATGATGACAGTTTTTCCAATAATGTATTTTCTGGCGCAGATGCTAAACATTCTGTGATCCAGCCTGGAGTTGGTATTATATTCTAATCTGGGACATTTATAATAAATGAAAGGTGCTGGAAAATTCCTGCACCTTTTTTTGTTTTTTGTTTTTTGAATTTTTTAATGAGATTTCTTTTTCTAATTTTGGATCTGTAAATACTCCCTTTAAATGCAAAATAAATTTTTCTTTTTAATATTCCAGGTTTCTTTTGCACAATTCACTTTTGCACTAAAGTCGGGGTAAACAGTTCCAATATTGATCTTGAAGGATTGAATTC
>JBBRGD010000424.1:0-2083 GCA_038241065.1 Flavobacteriales bacterium | reverse complement strand
CACAAATATCGTTTTTTGACATTCCTTCCGCTTCCAGATCTTTTATAATTTCCAAAATCTTTGCCGGGTGCAGTTCCATTTCCTCCTGAACATTTTCAGCTTCCAAAAATGAAATATTCACATATCCCGAAAATTTTTTTTTTGGGATTTGCCCACAGCTTTCAAAAAGGTCCTTATAAGTGGTATTTTCAAATTTATTTGAAACAAATTCAAAAAACGAATTATTGAATTGCACTATAGTTTCCGCACTCCGGTAATTAAACGGAAGATCGATCACCATTTTATTGGTGTTAAAGGGATTTTCCTGGTTGTAAAGGCTTATAAACTGTTCTGCTCTTCCGCCGCGAAACCGGTAGATAGACTGTTTTGCATCGCCTACCAAGGTAAGGCCCGCGCTTTCGTTATTAGGATGTTCAGAAGACAAAGCGTAATCTATCAACGGGATAATATTTTGCCATTGCATCTCCGAAGTATCCTGAAACTCATCAATAAAATAATTCATGTATCGCTCTCCCAGGCGTTCATAAATAAAGGGAGCCGGCTGATTGTTGATCTCTGCTGCAATCGTGGGGTTAAAATCGGAAATTAATATCAGGGAACGCTCCTTTTTTATGTTTTCAATTTCATTTGAAATTTCACTCAATAATGAGAGCGGAGTAATATTTTTGCTAATCTCTTTTATATATTCCCTTCTGAAAATTACAGCCCGGGAAGTTTTAAAAAGCAGAGAGATCTCCGTGTGAAATTGATCCAAAAGATCCTTTTTTGATTGAGGAATAGATTTGGCGTACAATTTAGTGTCATCTATATTTAGCTGCCATTTTGCGCCAAAAGTGATATTGTAATTTTTTTGCTGAAGTTTATTAAAATAGTCAAAAAGATAACCGCCGCTAAAATTCTTCCTTTCCAAATCTGCCTCATTGACGATTGTAAAAAAAGCATCTGTAACATCAGCAATTTCCTTTTCTGCCAATTGCATTTTAGACTTTAATTTTATCGAAAAATCTTTAAAATCCTCAAGGGTCTTTCCTTTTAATAAGCTGATATATTTCTGGTGATTTTCATTGGTGAGCAAGCCGGCGAATTTGAACAAATCTCTGGCTATGTCCCAATTTTTATCATCATCGGCTTTAGAAAGTGTATAATCCAGCAAAACCTTAGTGAGGATTTTTTCCTCTCCTGCCCTGTCAATTACGCGGTCCACCGCTTCCTGTAAAACCAAACTGATGTTTAATTCCACCTCAAAATTCACCGGAATACCGAGATCTTTTGCAAAAGTCCGGATTATTTTATGCGTAAACCGGTCGATCGTAGAAATATCAAAGGCCGCGTAATTATGAAGAATGCTTTTAAGGATTTCCCGGGATTTTTTTTGGATTACAACTTGAGTAAAGCCTGTTTCCAAAACAAGAGTTTCCATTAAAGATTCGTAATCTGCCGGACATTCTTTGGTAGCTAAAGCATTTAAATTCGCAATCACCCGCGATTTCATTTCTGCTACCGCTTTATTTGTAAAAGTGATCGCCAGGATATTTTTATAGGCATCTTTTGTTTTCGACCTAAAAAGCAGGAGTAAATACTCTTTAACCAGGGTAAAGGTTTTTCCGGAACCGGCGGAGGCGTTATAAACTATAAAGGTATTTGGGTTTGTCAATACGTTTTTTTTAAGCGTTCTAATTTTTCTGTTCTTTTTTTAATTTATGTTATAAAACAGGGTTATAAAAAAAGTAAACTAATGGAGTTATATTTTTTTAAATTTAGCTGTAAAGTGTCTCATAATGGGGGCTTCTTCCGTAATTATGTAACCGGATTTTGCTTCTTCCCTGGTATCATAAATATTTTTTAATGCCGCGGCTATAAAATCCATGTGATTGTTTGTATACGTTCTTCGGGGAATCGCAAGGCGTACTAATTCCAGTTCCGGTCACCTGTTTTCACGCGTTATTGGATCCCTATCTGCTAAAACTGTTCCTATTTCAACACCCCGAATTCCGCCAATTATGTAAATTTCAATTGCTAAAGCCTGTGCCCTGTATTCTTCCCTTGGAATTTTGGGAACAAATTTATTGGCGTCCAAAAATAT
>JBBRGD010000423.1:0-2086 GCA_038241065.1 Flavobacteriales bacterium | reverse complement strand
TACCTCAGTAACATTTCCTTGTTTTTGGTGGTGTATTGCACTGAATATGTTAAACCGCCCATTTCCTCCTCCACCATCACCCTTGACATCAAGGCTTTGGTGAATTTTCCGGTGGCCATCATTTCCGGGATATGTTCGTTTTTCATCCATTCCAGCCACTTTTCATGTATATGTTCCTGAATATTGATGGTTACGTTGTAAATGTACATAAGTAAGTCTCTTATTAAATCCTTCCCCAAAATAAGGGAATGCTTTTTTTAATTTCTAATAATCTTTTTCTTCTTGCGGAGAGTGTTTTACAAGCATTATTCAAAATTATCTCCCCGCAACATTCTGTATTTTTTTCTCGCGTCTACAAAGTAAATACTATCGGGATGATTAAAGATGATTTGCTCATAAAAATCCTTGGCTTTTTCAGGTTGGTGCAGTTTATTGTTATAAAGTTCGGCCAGGAGAAAGGTCGCATTATCTGATAAAATATCCTTGCCGTAAAATTGCAGGATCTTCAAATAATTTTCTTCAGCCCTCTGCCAATTCCCTTCTGCTTCAAACAATCCCGCTTGTTTGAGCAGCGCTTCATCTTCAATTTTTTCACCTTTGTGCTCAGATAAAATTTCATCCAGAACAGCGATTGCTTCCTGATTTTTGTTCTGAAATGATAACAGATCGGCACGGGCATATAATTTTAAAGCGGTTTGGGTTGAATCTTCAAAAGCATTTTCCTGAATGAGCAAACTCAATTCCATGGCATCATTCGCAATAAGTTGGGTGGCAGATGCTTTTAAAACATCCAACTGGGTTTTTGCCCATTCAAAATCCCCCTTGTAATAACTGGTTTTTGCAACCTTAAATCGGGCGTTCTGTGCAACTTCATTATTTTTTACCAGGTTCTGGACCTGTGAATAATAAATAAGCGCTTGGTTGAATTTTTGATCCAGCACCAAAATATCGGCAAGCAGCATTTTAATCCCGGCGAGTTCAAAATTCGTGGTAGTTTTACCGGAAAGTTCCCGCAGTAAGTCTAAAGCCGGCTGGATCTTTCCCAGTTTAAAAGCCAGAAAATTGGCGTAATCCAGTTGCAATTGCAAGGTTTCCATACCGGTGCCGAATTGCTGAAACAACCCCTGAAAATCTTTATCGATCTCTCCGAAATCTGATTTTTCTGCCGTATCTATCTTCATCCCCATCAACAATTGATTTGCCTGTAAAAGAATGTTTCCTGAAGGACTTTCTTCAATTATAAAAGAGAGGATCTCTTTGGCTGTTTTAATATCTCCCCCGGCTCTTGTGACCACAGTGAGTTGAATAATAGGCTGTAAATCCTGATTGTTTCGCCTGTAAATGGCTTTTTCCTGTGCAAATGCCTTATCAAATTCCTTTTGCTGCACAAACAACCACCCCAAAAGTTCGTTATAAATCAAGCCCTGATTTTGCTGAAGCCGCTGCAATAACAATTTTCTAAACACCAAATTGGCAGGATTGGAAGCGTCTTCAAGAATGTAACGCTCAAATTCCCTGATAAGGTTAAATCTTATTCCCGGATCTTTATCTATCAAATCCAGGTAGGACCTGAACATTTCCTCCAGTTTTCCCTGTTCCCCGTAAATTCTGGCCAAGGGAAGATCGTACTTCATTTCGGGATTGAATTTTATTCCGATCTGATAAGCACGGGCTGCATAATCCAAAAGGCTGTATTTTTCAAAACTCTGGGCTATGGAATAGGTGTGAATAGGTTTGCTTTCCAAAGCTGCCAAGGACTGTTCATAGTATTTATGAGCGAGATCTGTTTTTTTTTGCAATTCTGAATTGTGTCCTAATTCAATCAGGATATTCGGGCTATTTGCCGAATTATTCAGTTTCTCAAGCAATAAAGCTTCAGCCGACTGGAAATCTTCCAATTGCTGATAAGAAGTGATCATTCCGAAGAAAATATTGAAATTTCCGGGGTTTTCTTTTAACAGATCCCTGTAAGTATTCAGGGCTTTTTCATATTCACCCTGGTCCAGATAGTTTTGCGCCAATTGCTCAGTCTGCGCAAAGAGACCTGAATTGGCTAATAAACAAAAGGCTATATATATGAAACAAC
>JBBRGD010000422.1:0-2087 GCA_038241065.1 Flavobacteriales bacterium | reverse complement strand
ATCGGTAGTGATACCAGGCAGCTATTCAAAGGATTTTCCCGCCGGAGCTTATAATGTTCCTTGCGCTTTAATTATCGGGAAAAGAAAAGAAAGCACAAATCTAAAAACTAGTCTCAATGATGCTTTGAGGGACAATCAAGTGGCGGTTTAATGCTAAAAATATTAGTTTATTGCGTTTTCCGCTGTGAGAAGAATTTTAAGAGGCTTTTGGTTATTTAGGTTCAACTAAATACTTGTGTATTATTGAATGTATTTTTGTGACAAATTTCAAGGTCCGTTTGGCTAGTTTTAGCTTGTAATTTTTGACCGGCGAGAGAAATTGAAAGTATTTTCGAACATTTAGGCTTCGTAGCTGTAAAATATGGCATCATTTTCTCTCTCTGGTAATAAAAATTATTTAACCTTAACCTTAAGGTTTCTGGAGGTTAGCAAGTAAATGCCGCAGCCATGAAAAAAATTGTCTACTTTATTGTACTTTTGATAAGTACCTCTGCTTTTACAGAACCAGGAAAGAAGTCCTACGATACAGTGTCTTTTCCTATTTTTGCTACTGGCGAACTGTTAGAATACAAATTGAATTATGGCCTTTTTACTGTTGGAAAGGCACAAATGAAGGTTCACAATGGTTATTATAACATCAATGGCAGAGATTGTTATCGGGTGGATATTTTTGGTAAAACCAGCGGCGCAGTGGATTGGGTGGCTCGTATCAATGACAACTGGGGAGCCTATATAGACACAGCGGCCCTGGTTCCACACATCAGTTATAGAAAGATTGAAGAAGGGAACTACCGTAAAAACGAACTCGTGAAATTCGATCATGAAACCGACATGATAGAAGCCAAAGTAGTAAACAACAAAACAGGAGATTTTAAAGAACCTGAATATATCCAGGCACCAGAAGATATCAGAGATATAATTGCCGGCCTTTTCTACTTACGCTCTCTTGATTTTAACAATATGGAGAAGGGAACTACGGTAAATCTTAATGCTTTTTTTGAAGATACTGTTTACGATTTCGACATTAGGTATTTGGGAAATGAGGAGGTTAAAACAAAAGCCGGTAAATTTAAAGCTATCATCTTACAACCTATCATGCCCGACAATCAAATGTTTGCCGGTGAGAATGCGATAACAGTTTGGCTGTCAGACGACCTGAACAGAATTCCTCTAAAAGCTGAGGCTAACATGGTAATTGGGAAAGCGACTTGTGAACTAATCCATTTCGAGGGTCTTAGGAACTAACTTTAAACTATTATGAAATTTTATCTTATCTAATGAAAACCTTGAATTGAGATTCATGGTTTAAGTATAAATTGTTTTTTATAGCTTAGGAGCAATATTTTCTCCCATTTCAACAAATTACTGAATAGAAAGATAATAGTATGGCAAAAGTACTTATAGAAATAGATGTGTTAAACCCTCACGAAATAATAAAGAATAAAAAAGGGAAAGTTACCAACTGGTTCGCTTCTCTGATTTATAGCGATGAAAACCTAAAAAAAAAGGTTGAAGAAAAAATCTGCATGGAACTCATTCAGTCATTGCGCGAAAACTTAGACAAAGGCTTCGAGGAACAGGGTGTAGCGGCAAAATTAAGGATTTCAGCTACTTTATAGTATATTTGGGACGGAATTACTTTTTGATTTAAATATTTAAATCTAGCTTTGCCAACCGGTTCAAAGTTTTATCATTCCGCTGTTTCTACGGATCGAATTTTACCGTTCGCTATAATAATTGAATTACTTATAATTATTGCCTGTTCTAATAAGACTATGAATCCAGGCATAAAATTTTTAACAATGAATATTAAACTGATTATCGTTTTCTTAATTTTTGCTATTACGTTTGTTTCTTGTGATGATAATTCCGAACAAAAAGGGGATGGTTATTTTAGGCAGGGTAAATATGAGCAAGCAATTGCAGCTTATGACGAGTATTTGAAGCTTCAACCTTCTCACGTCAAAAGCATTTATAATCGTGGCAGATCCTACGAAGAATTAGGGGATAAGGAAAAAGCTAGAAAAGATTATGAAAGGGTTTTGGAAATCGACCCTGATAATCCAAATGCTAATTTAAGCATTGGA
>JBBRGD010000421.1:0-2107 GCA_038241065.1 Flavobacteriales bacterium | reverse complement strand
AATATGAAGGTTTCAGTTAAAGAAAAAGTTGACACAGAGGGAACAAAGGATCTTGTTAAAACTGCAAGGGTATTTACTATTTTAGTTGCAGAGGACAATCCTGTAAATAAATTTCTGGCTAAAACAATTATCAGGAAAGCATTGCCAAATGCCAATATATTGGAAGTGGAAAATGGATTGGAGGCTGTGCAAATGTATAAAAATGTACCGGTTGATCTCATTTTAATGGACATTCAGATGCCAATTATGAGCGGATTTGAAGCTACTCAAAAAATAAGGTCTTTAGACAGTAAGAATCGTCACGTGCCCATTATAGCACTTACAGCGAGAACTTTAAAAGGAGAGCAGGAGAGATGTGCAGAATTTGGTATGGATGATTATATTACCAAGCCGGTGATATTTAATACAATACACGATATTATCCAAACTTATTTGATAGCGCCACAACTTAATGAAGGAAATAGCCTACAGAAAAATGAACCAGGAAGTTTGGATTTAGTTTAAAACCATAAAAAAGCGAGCTTATAAATTGGAGGTGTGATCCTTAAACTACTAATTTTATAGGCTTTATAATATGTTAATTGAATTTTAAAAGCCCTTATTCATTTAAAAAAGCAGTACTTTTAAACCCTAATCAAGTCTTAAAGAAATCATAAAAGATGAAGTAACAATTATTAAGAAATATTGATATAAATAATTAAAAATTTGAATTAGGTAATTTATCCCCAAATCACCCCCTTCATGAATAACCCAAATGCTTCCCTAAAAGCAGGACCTACTATTTTACTAGTAGAAAGTCATATAATAGAACAGGAAAATTTCGCTCACATTGCTTTGCAGGAAGGCTGGCAGTTGGTGATCTGTAACTCCGGCATCGATGCAATCCATTGGTTTAATAAAAACAACAAAGCAGATATACTGGTAATTGAGGAAGATTCCGCTCCTTTAAGCGGATATCAAACCGCCGATTACATTAAGACAGAATTGGGACTAATGCTGCCGGTATTGATCACTGTTGGAACTGTTCCAACTCAACAGCAATTACGCGCCATGGCTTATGTGGAAGGCATTATAAAAAAACCTTTTATAAATTCTACCACCATTCTTCAAATTAATGAAATTCTGGAAAGGTTCCCAGAAAGATCTTCTGTTCAAAATTACAGTTATTCATTAAATTATTTAAGGGATATTTTCGAAGGTCATGAAGAATCTGTCTTTGAATCTTTGGAATTGTTCAGCACTTCGGTTAACACAGAGCTTGAGCAGTTAAATATTGAACTTCAGGATAGAGATTATAATAGGATTCGGGAGATAGCCCACAGTATAAAACCTTCGTTTGAAATGTTGGAAAATGAAACAGGAAGGAGTATTTGCCACCTCCTGAATTCTGAAGCTGAAGAAACCGAAATGCCCAGACTTATACATGACCTGCAGTTGGAATTTGCATCAATAACAAAACAACTAACGCGGGATTTCCCTGAACTGAAGATAGGAGGATGAAAAAGATTTTAGTTATTGAAGACAACCCTATGGTGATCAAGTCTTTACAATTTAAACTTACTAAGGACGGTCACGAAGTACTAATTGCGAAAGATGGGAGGGAAGCCATGAAATTTTTAAAGGAAGCCAATTTCGATTTGATCTTAACCGATTTAATGCTGCCTTTTGTCACAGGAAAAGAATTGATAAGTTACATTAAAAAGAATTCACCCAAAATTCCCATTATCGTATTGTCAACCTCTACACAGGAAAATATTATAATGGATGCATTTAATATGGGCGTAGACGATTTTATAACAAAACCTTTCAGTCCAAACGAACTCTCGCTTAGGGTAAAACGGTTTTTGAATAAAGCTTAAAAACGAATTTATAAAGAGATAAAATGGCCTAATGAACAATTTTATTTGATTTTATTTTAATAATAATGTGGAAATTTTATAATCAGTATTTATGACGCCAAACCTTGTTATAATATTTGACGGTTTTTCCAACTTCAGGGATTGGGCATGGATCATGAAAATCAATGTTCTTATAATTTCATTCTTTTTATTGCTCACACTCTGCCTAGTCACTTTCATTTTAGGACTTCGTCTTTTCAAAAACTTCC
>JBBRGD010000420.1:0-2113 GCA_038241065.1 Flavobacteriales bacterium | reverse complement strand
GGTTTTCATCCATGTAACAGGGGTTCGATTCCCCTACGGACTACTTTTAAAAAATTAATTAAATAGTATTTGTAATGGCAAATCATAAGTCAGCGTTAAAGAGAATTCGTAGCAATGAGACCAAACGTCTTAGAAATCGCTACCAACATAAAACTACCAGGAACGCTATCAAAAAATTGCGTGAGTTGGAAAAATCAGAGGCTGAAGCATTATACCCTTCTGTAGCTTCAATGATTGATAAATTGGCTAAGAAAAATATTATACACAATAATAAAGCTGCAAACCTGAAGTCAAAATTGACTAAACACGTAGCTGCACTTTAATACTTAAGTTGTGTTTAATTTATTAAAAACTGTTGGGAATTATATTCCGGACGGTTTTTTTGTTTTATTTTTTTCAAAATAAAACCCAATTTTTTCCGGATATGTGAGATTATGTTAAAACTATCCCGGGAAACTAAATAAGATCAATTCTCAACTTGTAAAGGGTTTAAGATTGACAAAAATTGTTGTGGACCACTCACAAATTTTAGTCGATCTGTAGAGAATTTGCCTGCGATTAAAATTGTGGATTAAGCATTAAAAAACCCTTCCAGCTTTTCAATAAATGGCAGGGTTTTGTTGAATTACAATTTTTAGCTTCCGAACTTTTTTATTCTTCTTTCTTTGCTCCTGGTTCTTACCACTTTTTTTTCTTCGGTCTTCCGACTTCCGACTTTTTTTCAATCTATTCCCGAATAAATTGCTCGTTAATAGTTTCTATTAAGTTTAGAACCTCCTCCCTTCCTAAATCACTTTCAGCAGAGGTGGTGAAATATTCTGGCATTTCAGCCCAGGTTTCCAACATCTTGGTCTTATAAATTTCAATATTGCGCTCTAGTGCTTTTGGCCTAAGTTTGTCGGCTTTGGTAAAAATAATGTAGAACGGAATTCCGCGCTCGCCCATCCATCTCATAAATTCCAGATCTATCGCCTGGGGTTCATGCCTGCTGTCAATTAAAACAAACGCGCAAAGCATTTGTTTTCTTTGTTCAAAATACGCGGTAATAAATTTTTGAAAGGTTTTTTTTGTCGATTTTGAAACCCGCGCATATCCATAGCCCGGCAAATCTACCAGATGCCAATTTTTATTGATTAAGAAATGATTGATAAGTTGTGTTTTTCCTGGTCTGCCTGAGGTTTTCGCCAGGTTCTTCCTTTCGGTAAGCATATTGATAAGCGAAGATTTTCCTACATTGCTTCTTCCTATAAATGCATATTCGGGCAAAGAACTGTCCGGACATTTTCCAACTTCAGTATTGCTGACAAGAAATTCAGCAGTCTTAATTTTCATATATTTCAGTCTAAAATCCCCTTTTTTGTAGCCAGTTAAAGAGAATATCATTGAATAAATCGGGGTGTTCCATCATTGCTGCATGTCCACATTTATCAATCCAATACAAATCTGAGTTGGGAAGCAATCTGTTAAATTCTTCACCGACCTCCGGTGGAGTGACATTGTCATTTTTCCCCCAAATAATACAGGTTGGGGTTGTCATCTTAGGTAAATCCCTTGACATATTGTGACGTATTGCACTTTTTGCAATAGCCAAGGTTCTTATCAACTTATTTCTATCACTTACCGTCACATAAACATCATCAACTATTTCCTTGGTTGCAATGTTTGGGTCGTAGAATACTGTTTCGGCTTTTTTCTTAATAAATTCATAGTCACCACGACGCGGGTAACTTTCCCCCATTGCATTTTCATATAAGCCAGAACTGCCGGTTATAACCAAACCTTTTACCAATTCTGGATATAATTTTGTGCACAAAAGGGCGATATGTCCACCCAAGGAATTTCCCAATAAAATAACTTCTTTATATCCTTTCAGAATAAGAAAGTCCCTTAAATATTTTGCAATTGTTCCCACACTTGTTTTAAGAATGGGCAGAGTGTATAGAGGTAATTCCGGGATCAAAATTTTATATCCCTTTTGAGGAAAAAAGTTAACAACCCCATCAAAATTACTCAGCCCGCCCATCAGGCCATGTAAAATGACGATTGGAGTTCCTTCTCCAATCTCCAGGTAGGAGAATTTTCCTTCCTGTTGTATATTATTTTTCATTGAAGA
>JBBRGD010000419.1:0-2139 GCA_038241065.1 Flavobacteriales bacterium | reverse complement strand
CCAGTGGAAAAATTGAAGCTGAGAATAGCGCCAATATTAGCACCCGAATGATGGGGTATGTGACCAAAGTACACGTACAAGTTGGTCAAAAAGTGAATAAAGGGCAATTACTGATGAATATTAACAATTCCGATTTACTGGCAAAAATAGCACAGGCAGAAGCAGGTATTTTAAAGTCAACGGACGGGAACAACAATGCAAAAAAGGATTATGAGAGGTTTGTGAGCTTATTTGAACAAAAAAGTGCTTCACAAAAAGAATTGGATGATATGACCGCCCGTTTTGAAATGGCAAAAGCTGAATTGGAAGGAGCAAAGCAAATGAAGAATGAAGTAATGGCTCAATTTTCTTACGCTAATATTACTGCTCCGTTCTCTGGGATAGTAACCAACACCTTTATAAAAGAAGGCGATATGGCCAATCCGGGAATGCCTTTGGTAAGTGTTGAAGGAATTTCAAAACTTCAGGTAACTGCGATGGTTGCAGAAGGTGATATTACGGCTATCAAAAATGGAATGCCTGCGAAAGTGTTGATAAAATCCTTGAATAAAGAAGTAGATGGAAAAGTTTCCGAAGTGAGTTTATCGGCTAAAAATACAGGTGGACAATACCTGGTAAAAATTGATCTGGAGGAGAGCGATAGTTCTATTTTGTCCGGAATGTTTGTAAATGTTCAGTTTCCTATTGAAAAAACAGCCGAAACTAATCAAACCGAGATGGTATTAATTCCTAAAAGCGCTTTGATCAGTAAAGGGCAATTAACCGGAATCTATACTATAGGGACCGGGAATGTTGCCATTTTAAGATGGCTGAGAACAGGAGCAACCATTGATGAGCAGGTAGAGGTTCTATCAGGCTTATCTGCAGATGAACAATATATTATATCGGCAGAAGGGAAATTGTTTAACGGAGCTAAGGTAAGCCCATCCTCAATCCTTTCCGAGGGGAAGGGAGTTAAATAATTCCATTTTCAGATAAAGATTCAAAACCGAAAAATAGTACAAATTAAATATTCTCCCGTTAATTCCCCCTTTGGGGATTAGGGTGCCAAAAAATTATGAAAGAAGGAATTTCAGGTAAAATCGCCAGTTTATTTATTGATTCGAAGCTCACCATCTTATTGATGCTAGGTTTGATGATTATTGGGGTATACAGCTCTTTTCTAATTCCAAGAGAAGAAGAACCACAAATTATTGTTCCTATGGCCGACGTTATGGTTGGTTATCCGGGAGCGAATCCAACCGAGGTCGAAAATCGGGTAGTAAAACCCTTGGAGAAAATTATATCCAATATTAAGGGTGTGGAACACGTCCACAGTATGGCTATGAATGGGCAAGCTTTGCTGATTGTTCAGTTTTACGTAGGTGAAGATGTTGAGCGGTCTTATGTGAAGTTGTATGATGAATTGGAGAAACACAAAAACATTTTTCCAAAAGGGGTAATGGAACCCATGGTAAAAACGCGTTCTATTGATGATGTGCCTATGTTAGGCCTGACACTTTGGAGTGAAACGCTGAATGATTTTGAGTTGCGTCAGATAGCCGAAGAGGTCACTTCAGAAATCGAAAAAATAAAAGATGTTGCGATAACTAGGGAAATAGGCGGAAGAACCCGCGAGCTAAAAGTGATTTTAGACAAAGGTAGAATGGCCGAAAATGGGATAGATGCGTTAGGGATAATGAAAATGATCCAGGCCAGTAACAGCAGATCTCAGACGGGAAGTTTTGTTCAAAATGACCAGGAATATTTAATTACCACCGGTCAGTTTTTATCCTCGGCAGAGGATGTTGAAAATTTGGTTATTGGGGTTAATGACGAACTGCCGGTTTACTTAAAACAGGTTGCAAGAGTTCAGGATGGTCCGTCCACACCTAAAAGTTATGTTTCCTTTGGTTATGGAAAGTCAAATGAGCAATTTAAAAATGCACAATCTGAATACCCAGCGGTAACTATTTCCATATCCAAAATTAAGGGCACTGATGCCATGAAAATTGCGGATAAAATTCTTGAAAAGGTTGAACACTTGAAGGAAAATTTAATCCCGAATGATGTTCACGTAGAAGTGACCCGAAATTACGGCGAAACTGCTTCAGATAAAGTAGGAGAGTTGTTGTTGCACCTTGGAATCGCTATCCTGGC
>JBBRGD010000418.1:0-2145 GCA_038241065.1 Flavobacteriales bacterium | reverse complement strand
AATCTCAGAACCTTCAATCTGCAACTCGTTAAAACCACGGTACCGCCTATGCGTCATTGCACCCATGATGCGAATGAGCCATTTTTTTAAGATCAAATAATGACCAAAGGGATTGGTCTTAAAAATTCCCATGTAAGATATGATTCTTTATTTAGTAGACATTCTAAGTGTTCCGCCCACTTTAGCATTAAACATACAAAATAGACATTATTCCGTCTTTAAGAGCATATTTTTCATTTCACTTAACATCATTGCCGTAGCTCCCCAAACTACATTTTCTTTGAGCAAAAATGCAGGAACGTCAAGGTCTACGGCATAAGAAGTGGTTATTTTTTGTATCACAACACTTTCTTTGGCTAAAAATTCGGTCACTTTTACTTCAAGAATAGCTTCTACTTCTGCTTCTTCGGGAATAAATGTGGGCGTGAACTCAGTAAAACCTATAAAAGGCTGCACCCAGAAATTACTGGGCGGAATATAAACTCTGGTCATTTTTTTAACTAAGGTAATGCGATCACGGGGTACGCCAACCTCTTCTTCCGTTTCACGTAGCGCCGTGGCTTCAATATCATCGTCAAAGATTTCCCGCTTTCCACCAGGAAATCCCACCTGATTGCTGTGCACACCTTTATACGTTTTACGCAAAATAAGCACGAGCATTGCTTCTTGATCTACTGCAGGATAGAAAAGGCCAATTACACCAGCTTCTCGTGGATTTTTTGCCACGATATCTATTTCCTTTAAATCTTTGACGCGTTCTACGGGAGCCATTTCAAACTGCGCCGGTTCGCCCGGTAATGACAAATTGCTTAATTTTGAGAGTCTGATTTTTAATTGTTGAAATTGCATCTATGCGCACGATCTATTTAATATGCCTGATTACCGTCCTATTTGCTTCGGGGGCTTGTGAAGATAAAAATTCTTCTGTCAAAAAACCTTCTGTTATCGAAAAAAAGGAGGAAAAACCGGATTCCACTTTTCAAGATAAAGCCAAGGCACAAAATGAAAAGCTTAAAAATAAAATGGGTTCTATCATAGAATCACAGGAAGTTCTGAAGCCATTTTTAACGGAATACGGTAAAAATAATCCAGAAACCCGGGTACGTATCAAGACTCGTTTTGGGGATATTGAACTTGAACTTTATAAAGATACACCTTTGCATCGTGCCAACTTTATACTTCTCGTAAAACAGGATTATTTTAATGAAACCATGATGCACCGCGTAGCTAAAGGCTTTGTTGTACAAGGTGGAAACAGTGATGGTTATGAAACGCCTAAAAAACGCCTGCGTATAGGAAATTACCTCATTCCCAACGAAGCAAAACCAAAATACTCACACGTGCGCGGCGCGTTTTCTGCTGCAAAGTATACAAATCAGAATGTAAGCCAGGCTTCTTCCCCTTTTGAATTTTTTATAGTTGTACCATCAAAGGGCGCGCATCACCTGGACGGGAAACATACCGTTTTCGGCCGCGTGACCAAGGGAATGGATGTGGTTGATGAGATTAATAAAGTTGAAGTAGATGAGAATGAATGGCCCAAAAAGAACATCTATATTGATATGGAACTCATGGACTGATGAGGATTTTTTTTGAATTTTTAATGCTGAATTTTGAATTAGGATTCGAAGCACCTATTAAAGGTGGCTGAGTGAATTTCTTGGAGCGGAAAGAAATTTGTACCGAAGTAGCCTGAAGAAGGTGGCTGAGTGAATTTCTTGGAGCTTTTGCGGAAAGAAATTTGTACCGAAGCCCCTGGTAAATGTTTAGAAAAATGTTGAAAAATCAATCAAATACCGGCAAACTCTAATCAGGTAATTAAACCCTAAACTCTGAGCTCCGAACCCTGAACTTTAAAAGCTAAATCAACCTAAAATCGCTTTCTATTCAAAAATACCGGTTTTAAAACCATCGATTGTGGTTTGATTTTTATCTTTCCAATACTTTTTTATCCCGGTTTCGCCTTTGTTTTCGGACCAAACGTTTAGCGTTTCCCGATTATTTTCAAATTCCATTAAGGGAACTCCAAAACCGCAAGAAGTCTGTACGAGATCTATGTGAAGTTTAAAAATCTGCCGAGCTCCCGGAAAATCTTTGAAATGGGTCAAATATTGTTCAAATTCAACATTACGCTCATGATACACT
>JBBRGD010000417.1:0-2151 GCA_038241065.1 Flavobacteriales bacterium | reverse complement strand
TTCAAAATGGTCTGTGAATGAAAAAACCGCTATGGAAGCAGCTCTTGGGATGTCCTACGCAGGCAAAAGGGTGATGACGGTTATGAAACATGTTGGTCTGAACGTTGCTGCCGATGTTTTTATGAACATGTCGGTTTCAGGCATTAATGGTGGTTTTGTTGTGGTTGTAGCCGATGATCCATCTATGCATTCCTCCCAGAACGAACAGGATTCCCGTTATTATGGAAAATTTGCCATGGTTCCAATATTGGAACCTTCTAACCAGCAGGAAACTTATGAAATAACCAAATATGCGTTTGATCTGTCCGAAAAATTAAGATTACCCGTCCTTTTAAGAATGGTAACCCGTTTGTCACATTCTAGAGCCGGGATTTTAACCGGTGGAAGCAAAAAACAAAACAGCCTTCATCTGCCGGAAAATCCAACCCAATTTCAGTTGATCCCGATGCATGCCCGAAGCAGATATAAGCATCTTGTCGAACTCCAATCTGACTTGCTTGAAATTTCAGAAAAAAGCGGGTTTAATGAGTTGATCAAAGGCAGCGATACCTCTATTGGAATTATCGCCTCGGGGATCGCTTTTAATTATTTGATGGAAAATTTTGAAGATACAAACTGTCCTTATCCTATTCTGAAAATCTCACAATATCCATTGCCTAAAAAAGCTATAAAATATTTATTTGATACCTGTGATAAAATATTGGTTCTGGAAGATGGCTATCCTTTTATAGAGGAAATGATCTCCGATTTTTTAGGCGAAAACAGAAAAGTTATTGGCCGGTTGAGCAGGGATGTTCCGCGGGTGGGAGAATTAAATCCCGATAATATCGCGAAGGCCTTAGGTTTTGATGTTGTAATAAATGAAAGCCTTCCAAAAGTTGTTGCCGGAAGACCTCCGGAATTATGTGTTGGTTGTGCCCACAAGGATTTGTTTGACGTTATAAACGAATTAAAAAAGGAATCTCAAAGCCAACAGGTTTTTGGTGATATTGGCTGTTCAGCTTTAGGGGTTTTGTCACCATTTAAAACGGTGAATACACTTATTGAAATGGGTGCTTCAATTACCATGGCAAAAGGTGCCTCAGATGCCGGAATTCACCCTGCTATCGCAATTATTGGGGATTCTACCTTTACGCATTCAGGGATGACGGGTTTATTGGATTGTGTTATTGAAAAAACGCCTATTACAGTAATCATTTCTGATAATTCAGCAATTGCCATGACCGGTGCCCAGGATTCATCGGCTTCGGGCAGGTTGGTCGATATTTGCAGAGGTCTTGGAGTGGAGGAAGAACACTTGATATTAATAAATCCACTCTATAAAAATTTCCAGGAAAATATCGATTTTGTTCGTCGGGAAATAAACTACCAGGGAGTATCGGTAATTATTTCCGAACGTCCATGTGTTCAGTTGCCTAAAGAGAAAAAAGACAAGCTAAAGGAACTGAAAAAGACTTCAATTAATTGATTTGAATCTTTGCGCCATGGGTTTGTTATTCTGAAGGAGCTTTTGGGCGTTTCCCTTCCTGCGGTCGGGTCGGGCTTTACGCTTGTAGTTCTAAAAATGAAAAAGCCATTTTTAAAAGCTACCGCTGCAATCCCTAACGCAAGAAGGTTCGCGGATTTTAAAAATAGCAGTGAGGCATTCCTTTTTTTACATTCTTAACTAGCTTTTGGGGGAGGAAGAATCCCTGCTAGTTGATGATGGAATGAGTGGCTTGTCATTCCGAACTAAGTGAAGAATCCCGCACGCTCAAGGGACGAATCATAAATGAAACATCTAGAACTATCAAGTTTGTGATTATATGGGTGTTACATAAGACAAATAAAAGACAATAAATATAGACAAATGAAAACAAATATAATTTTAGCTGGAGTTGGCGGACAGGGAATCCTGACGATTGCTGCAGTTTTAGATACGGCGGCATTGGCAAGTGACCTTAATTTGAAACAATCTGAAGTTCACGGAATGAGCCAGCGTGGGGGAGCGGTGCAATCTCATGTTCGCATTTCGGATACCGAAATTCATTCCGATCTGATCCCCCAGGGGAAAGCAGATATAATTATTTCAGTAGAACCAATGGAAGCATTGCGGTATTTGCCTTTTTTGAAAAAGGACGGCTACTTGGTCACAGATTCAAATCCATTTGA
>JBBRGD010000416.1:0-2152 GCA_038241065.1 Flavobacteriales bacterium | reverse complement strand
CCAATCTACTATATGATCTACCACCTTTTCAGTTTGCATAATTTTGGGTGTTTAAATTTGTAAGTAATACCTTTGCAGGCAAATTTAGCATAAATACATAATTAATAAAAACCGCCTACGCTTAAGGCATCACAATATACATCAATGTTCCAAAAAATTATTTTTATTTTTCTGGTTGTAATCTCTTTTTCCTGTAAAAACCACTCGGAAACTGAAAAGGAAATCGAAAAAATTCCCATGAAATTTGAACTGGTCCGGTTCGATCAAAAATTCGCCAACACCACCTCGGAAAGTCTCCCTCATTTAAAAGCGGAATATCCCTTTTTATTTCCCACACAATTTCCTGACAGCGTCTGGATGGAAAAAATAAATGATACCATTCAACAGGAATTAAATACCGAAGTTACTGAGGCTTTTCCTGATTTTTCTGCTGAAGAAGATGGTCTTCATTCTCTCTTCCAACATATAAAATATTATTTTACGGAATTTGAAAGTCCAACAGTAATTACAATTACTTCCGAAGTAGATTACAAAAACAAGGTGCTTCTGTCCCAGGATTATTTGTTTATAGCACTTGATACTTATTTAGGAAAAGATCATCCTTTTTATATAGGAATTCAGCAATTTCTAAAGAAAAATTTTGAAAAAAATCAGATAATTCCGGATGTTGCTGCCGAATATGCCAAACAATATATTTCCAGACCCGAGTCCAAAACATTTTTGGCTCATCTTATCTATTATGGAAAGATCCTATATTTAAAAGCTACCTGGTTGCCAACTACGCCCGATAACGAAAAAATTGGGTATACCCCGGAGGAATTGGTTTGGGTAAAAGCAAATGAAGAGCAAATCTGGCGGTATTTTGTGGAACGTGAACTTATTTTTAATTCCGATTCACAATTGCAGCCCCGGTTTTTATATCCTGCTCCCTTTTCCAAATTTAACCTAGAACTGGATAATGAATCCCCTGCTATGGTAGGGCAATATATAGGTTGGCAGATTATACGCCAATATATGGATAAAAATGAAGTGAGCCTCCAGGAAATGCTGGATACTGATTCCGAAATAATTTTTAACAAAGCAAATTATAAACCAAAGAAATAATGGCAGAATTTAAAAAATCTGAGATCAATATAGAAGTAATTTTAGATGAAAACCGCGTACCGGAAGAAATCTATTGGAGCGCGGATGATGGTAATATTTATAAGGAAGAAGCCAAAGCTATGTTGCTTTCCATGTGGGACAGCAAGAAGAAGGAAACCCTGCGAATAGATTTGTGGACGAAGGATATGCCTGTAGATGAGATGAAGAAATTTTTTCATCAAACCCTGGTAGCTATGACCGATTCTTTTAACCGCGCAACTCAGGATGAAAAAATGACAGATACAATGAAGGATTTCTGCGATTATTTTGCTGAAAAAATGGAATTGAAGAAGTAAATCATTCTTCCTGTAGTCGTCGATATTCCTAGGTTTAAATTGTATAAAATCCATAATTTCGTTGATTCAGCTAAATGAGAAACAAAAAAATCCGGTTATCAAATTGATAACCGGATTTTTAATATTTAATACAACGTGGTTCTATCCGTTCATTGAGATCAAGAACTCTTCGTTGGTTTTGGTTTTCTTAAACCTGTCATTGATGAATTCCATGGCTTCTACAGGGTTCATATCTGCAAGGTATTTTCTCATTACCCACATACGGTGCAATGTGTTCTCGTCTAACAGTAAATCGTCGCGACGTGTGCTGGAAGACGTAAGATCAATGGCCGGGAAAATTCTTCGGTTGGCAATTTTTCTATCCAACTGTAATTCCATATTTCCTGTTCCTTTGAATTCTTCGAAGATCACTTCATCCATTTTTGAACCAGTATCGGTTAATGCAGTGGCAATAATAGAAAGTGATCCTCCATTTTCAATATTCCTGGCAGCTCCAAAGAAACGTTTAGGTTTGTGCAATGCATTGGCATCCACACCACCACTCAATACTTTTCCGCTGGCAGGTTGTACCGTGTTGTATGCTCTGGCCAATCGCGTGATGGAATCCAACAGGATCACCACATCATGACCACATTCCACCATTCTTTTTGCTTTTTCCAGAACAATATTGGCCACTTTCACGTGTTCGTGTGCTTCCCTGTCAAAGGTAGAAG
>JBBRGD010000415.1:0-2167 GCA_038241065.1 Flavobacteriales bacterium | reverse complement strand
TGGTAAAAGGTATGTCGCAAATGGCACCCCTATGATAAATTATTCGTGCATTGATGACTATTTTTAGAGAGTAGCCTTTTGAAATAAAAACGCCAATTTAAGGAACACGAACTTTATAACATATTATTTCTTCCAGCACATAAATCCGATTCAAATAAATCGATGAAATTATCGTAAATTTGCACTGAAAAATCATCTAAAAATTTATGATTGAGAAGTTGAACATTGTGAAGCAACGCTTTGATGAGGTGAATGATTTGATCATTCAGCCGGGAGTAATTTCAGATCAAAAACGTTATATAGAATTAAATAGAGAGTACAAGGATCTAAAAGCGCTTATGGATGAGCGCGAAAGATACCTTGAAATTACCGAAAACATCAAGGAAGCCCAGGAAATTATTTCTGATGGGAGCGATCCCGAAATGACCGAAATGGCGAAACTTCAGATGGAAGAAGCCAAAGGGGCACTTCCCGCTTTGGATGAAAAAATAAGAATGATGTTGGTGCCCGCAGATCCTGAAGATTCGAAAAATGTGGTAATGGAAATCCGTGCCGGTACAGGTGGGGATGAAGCCAGTATTTTTGCCGGAGACCTTTATAAAATGTACACCAAATATGCGGAAAGCAAAGGTTGGAAAACTAGTATTGTCGATTTTAACGAAGGTACCAGCGGTGGATTTAAGGAGATGATCTTTGAGATTGCCGGGGAAAATATATACGGAACTTTAAAATTTGAAGCGGGTGTTCATCGTGTACAACGTGTGCCACAAACCGAAACCCAGGGACGCGTGCATACCTCTGCCGCAACAGTTATGGTATTGCCCGAAGCTGAAGAGTTTGATGTAGAAATAAATCCAAAAGAGGTTCGAATTGATTTTTTCTGTTCCTCAGGTCCTGGTGGACAATCGGTGAATACAACCTATTCTGCGGTTCGATTGACTCATATTCCTACCGGATTGGTGGCCCAGTGTCAGGATCAAAAATCCCAGCATAAAAATAAGGAAAAAGCTTTTAAAGTATTGCGATCACGTTTGTACGATATGGAGTTGGCCAAAAAACTGGAAGCCGATTCTGCAAAAAGAAATTCTATGGTTTCCAGTGGAGACCGTAGCGCAAAGATAAGGACTTACAATTATTCTCAGGGCCGGGTTACAGATCATCGTATCAATCTTACCCTTTATGATCTTGGAAATATTATAAACGGCGATATCCAAAAAATTATTGATGAATTGCGACTGGTCGAAAACACCGAAAAACTCAAGGAAAACAGCGATGTTTTTTAATTGAATGATTTTAAAAATTCCCGCAACCTGCGGGAATTTTTTATATATATACTTTCTGTCTTATCTTTACCTTAAACTTAATTTTTATGACCACTCAGGACCTCATTGAACAAATACGAAAAAAAAGATCTTTTTTAAGTATAGGTTTGGACACCGATCTGGAAAAAATCCCAACGTATCTGCTTTCCGAAGAAGATCCAATCTTTAGCTTTAATAAAGCCATTATTGATGCAACCCACAAATTCGCGGTGGCATACAAACCAAATACTGCCTTTTATGAAGCTTACGGACTCAAAGGCTGGAAATCCCTCAAAAAAACAATCGATTATTTAAACGAAAATCATCCCGAAATTTTCACCATTGCCGATGCAAAACGTGGCGATATTGGGAATACCTCGGCGAGGTACGCGAAAGCCTTTTTTCAGGAAATGGGTTTTGACTCAGTAACGGTTGCACCATATATGGGTAAAGATTCGGTAGAGCCATTTCTGGATTTCCCGGATAAACATGCCATTCTTTTAGCGCTCACTTCCAACGAAGGAGCTTTTGATTTTCAAACCCTAAAAACAGACAATACTGAATTGTATAAAGCGGTTTTGAGAAAATCGAGATCCTGGGAAAATTCAGGTAGACTGATGTATGTAGTAGGAGCCACCAAAGCTGAATATCTCATTGAAATCCGAAAGATAATTCCGAATAGTTTTTTATTGGTGCCCGGGGTTGGCGCTCAGGGTGGAAGCCTTGAGGAAGTTTGCAAATATGGAATGACTAAAGATGTGGGACTGTTGGTGAATTCTTCACGAGCCATTATTTATGCCTCCGACACTTCAAATTTTGCCGAAATTGCCGCGGCCAAAGCCGAAGTTATGCAGCGGGACATGGCA
>JBBRGD010000414.1:0-2190 GCA_038241065.1 Flavobacteriales bacterium | reverse complement strand
AAACCGCTTGGCTTCATAATCACTGTTAAGCTGTTGCAGGGCGTAATCCAGTTCTGTTGTAAAAACCTGCAGGTTTTGGGGAGGGGTTTTAAATTCTATAATCCATTCATGAGCACCCTTTTCCTTTCCTTTCATAAAAATAGGGGCGGCTGTATATTAAACAATTTCGCAAACGGTAACCTGTGAAGCCATTTTCAATGCATTGTCCGTGTTTTCAATGATCAATTCTTCTCCAAAAACGTTTATGTGGTGTTTGGTCCTTCCGGAAACTTTGATCCGGTGAGGACTGATAGATGTAAATCTTAAGGTATCCCCAATTTTATAACGCCATAATCCGGCGTTGGTGGTGATTACAACAGCATAATTAGGGCCTATTTCTACTTCGCTTAAAGGAATCACTTTTTCTGAAGAAGTGCCATAGGCATCCATCGGGATAAATTCATAAAAGATCCCGTAATCCAGCATTAATAGCAATCCGTCTGCATCATTTTGGTCCTGGCAAGCGAAGAAACCTTCAGAGGCATTATAAATTTCATAATAATGAAAGTCTGCTTTGGGCAATAAATTATGATATTGCTGTGCATATGGATCAAAGTTGACCCCTCCGTGAAAATAAACCTCCAGGTTTGGCCAGACCTCAAATAAATTTCCTTTTCCACTTGTTTCCAATATATTATTTAGCAAAACCAGCATCCAGGAAGGAACCCCGGCAAGACTGGTGACATTTTCCAGGAGGGTTTCATTTACAATTGCCTGCATTTTTATTTCCCAATTACTCATCAGGGAAATCTCACTACAGGGAGTACTGCTAAACTCAGCCCAAAATGGCATATTATCTATGAGAATAGCCGACAAATCCCCGTAAGAAGTTCCGTTATTCCGATAAATTTCCTTGCTTCCCCCCAGGCGCAAGCTCTTTCCAGTGAATAATTGTGATTGCGGATTGTTGTTCAGGTACATGCACAACAAATCTTTCCCGGTTGCATAATGACAATCTTCCAGTGAATCATCGCTTACAGGGATAAACTTGCTCTTTGCATTGGTCGTGCCGCTTGACTTTGCAAATAATTTGATGGGCGTTGGCCAGAATATATTGTTTTCTCCAAGCCTGCTGCGCTCTATATTGGCTTCATACTCTTCATAACTGTGCAGCGGAACCCTTTGGGCAAAGGTTTGGTAATTTGAGGTTTCTGCAAATTCGTATTTTTTACCTATCTCGGTATTTCTGGCTTTGTATATCAAAGACTTAAGAAGTTCGTTTTGAACCTCATTTGGGTATTTTATAAACAATTCCATTTGATGGATCCGTTTTTTTAAAAACCAGGAAGCTATAGAGTTTACTAATGTGATTGGCATTATTCTTTTTTATCTTTAAAAGGCCTTTAAAAAGCTTTGAAATATCGTAATATTCGGTCAAAATTAAAAACTAATCCGGAAGTATTCAACAATTCATTTCCGATAAAAATAAACAAAAAATAATGAGGTACGAAGGTGTTTTGACAAAAATGAAAACTGAACTCCAAAAAGAAGTCCAATATTACCTGATTTTTGAAACCGATTTCTTGCATCTCAACCAAATCCTGGATAAAACCATCGGTATAAATTTTTTAAGATATCAATGTTTGAACTGCGGATTGCAGAAGAAAATTTTTGCCCAGGGATTTTGTTACAGTTGTTTCACTTCGATACCTCAGTCAGGCAACTGGATCATGAATCCGGAATTGAGCACCGCTCATTTGAATATTGAAGACCGTGACCTGGAATATGAAAAAAACGTTCAGTTAAAACCACACGTGGTATATCTGGCCAACTCCAGCAATGTGAAAGTTGGAGTTACGAGAAAAACTCAAATTCCTACCCGGTGGATCGATCAGGGGGCGCATGAGGCAATAGAGATTGTAGAAGTTCCCAACAGATATCTGGCAGGGATTACTGAGATGGCGCTAAAACAACACGTATCTGATAAAACCAATTGGAGAAAAATGCTCACCAACGATATTATTGATCTAAACCTGGAGGAAGAACGCGAAAAACTAAAGAAATATATTCCTGAAGCCGCCAAAGAATATTAACTGGCAAACAATAAAGAAACCGAGATCATTTTCCCGGTTTTGGAATACCCAAAAAAAGTAAAAACCATCAAACTCACCAAAGCCCCTTATTTTGAAGGAGTGCTAAAGGGAATTAAAG
>JBBRGD010000413.1:0-2199 GCA_038241065.1 Flavobacteriales bacterium | reverse complement strand
TAGGCTTTTAAAAAATTAAAGTTAACACAAAAATGCCTATAAGTGATATTTCCTATAGGCATTTTGGGGTCTTAATTAAATAAAAACAGACTTATATCAATTTATTTTTCATTAAATATTCAGCGATCTGAACCGCATTGGTGGCTGCCCCTTTTCTAAGATTATCTGCAACTATCCACATATTTAAGGTTTTTGGCTGGGAGTAGTCCCTGCGAATTCTTCCAACAAATACATCATCCTTTCCTTCTGCATAAATAGGCATAGGATAAGTGTTTAATTCGGGATTGTCTTTCACGGTAATTCCTGGAAAATCACTCAGGATTTTACGGACATCGCCTTCCTCAAAATCATTTTCAAACTCAATATTTACAGATTCACTATGCCCTCCAACAACAGGAATCCTGATTGCGGTTGCGGAGACCTGAACTGTTTCATCACTTAGGATTTTTTTGGTTTCGTTGGTGAGTTTCATTTCCTCCTTGGTGTAACCGTTTTCTGTAAAAACATCACATTGCGGGATTGCGTTTTTATGAATTGGGTAAGCATAGGCCATTTCACCTTTTTTACCGGCATATTCATTTTCGAGCTGCTGCACCGCTTTTACTCCAGTTCCGGTAATAGATTGATAGGTTGAAACCACAACCCGCCTGATCTTGTATTTATCATGTAAGGGCTTTAATGCCATTAGCAACTGAATTGTAGAACAGTTGGGATTGGCAATAATCTTATCTTCCGGAGTGAGTTCCTCTGCATTTATCTCGGGAATTATCAGTTTCTTGGTTTTATCCATTCGCCAGGCCGAGGAATTATCTACAACGGTTGTTCCGTTTTCTGCAAATCTCGGAGCCCATTCAAAGGAAGTGTCCCCGCCTGCTGAAAATAGAGCGAGATCGGGTTTTAAACTAACGGCTTCTTCCAAACCAATAACCTTATAAGCTTTGTTTTTAAAGGTCATTTCTTTTCCAATAGATTTTTCTGAAGCTACCGGATATAATTCGGTGATCGGAAAATTGCGTTCTTCCAAAACTTTCAACATTATTCTGCCAACCATTCCGGTTGCACCTACTACTGCTACTCTCATAATAATTACTTATTGTACCTCAAAGCTTGTTAAAATCAAGGAGGTTTGTTTTAATGATACAAATATATTATTCAAAATATAATTTGAAGCCTCTGACCGAATTATTTTAACCGGAATATTTCAGATTATACACAATTGTGATTTTGGTTAAAAAAGAACCCCGCAAAAATTGCGGGGTTAAGGGTTAGAATATGTAAATGTAGCGGTGAGCGTAAATTTATTTGATAAGATAAAATTAAGGTAAATATTTCGATTGTAATCCATAGTTGGCAACAAGCTGATTGCAACACAAAAGAAACTTTAAGAATTAAATTAGATTTCATATTTTTGATAAAAAGGTAACCGTGATGGATTTACAATCGAGAAAAATACAGTTTGTCCAAGATTTTTTAAAACTTCAAAGTGAGGAGGCTATTTCCAGACTTGAAAAACTGCTTAAAAAAGAAAAAAAGAATCTTATTGGGGAAGAAATTAAACCAATGACTAAAAAAGAATTGAACAAAGGTATTGATCAATCCGAAGCTGACTTTAAAAACAATCGATTTAAAAAATCCTCAGAATTATTATCTAAATACGAATAATGGTTTTAGACCTAATTTGGTCAGAATTTTGACACCAGACAAAAACCGAATAAAATAGAAAAATTCGAGTAACAGCAGGTTGCAACAACGCAGAACCACAATTGTGGCTGTTAAAATAAAAAAGTGTTTTCAGAAACCAGGAAATTTAAAACTAAGCGGTTAAATCTGCTTCCTGAATACCAAAAAGGTTCGTATAAAGTTAGTTAGTAAAAATGCTCAGCAGTTTTTTCGCTAGGAAAATCTACTGACTAAAAACACACAATCTTTATAAAAGTAAAACAGTAATCATTAATTTTATAAAGTGCTATGTGTGGGCTATTCAATTTTAATTTGTTCTTCTTTTAATTTTTCTTTTACGTATACTTCATACTTAAAATCACGGAAGTTGAACCATTCTTGTCGACATGATGAAGATTCAATTTCAGCTTTAAAATTAGCAAAAGGATTTTTTCTGTTCAATATTTTTATAAGGTATCCTTTCAATCTTTCATCGTTAATTTCTTCAATGAAATCTTTCATAACTTGAAATGCTTCCCA
>JBBRGD010000412.1:0-2202 GCA_038241065.1 Flavobacteriales bacterium | reverse complement strand
CATAACATCGACAAAATTTCTTTGTCCTCCTCGTAAATTCTAAAGTTTTGTCCGAACAACATTTTTCCTTTGGCAGCCAAATACAACAGGATTTTCGGGAAATCGTATAGCACGTTTTGGCCATCAAATGTACCCAGGGAGTATTGTACTTCGCCTTCCAATATGTTAAAGGGGTGTATCATAGTTCTTGTTTTTAGTTGTTTTTAAGTTGTCCTCATTTCTGGACACCGGAATAAAAGTTTTCATTTCTTTGGCTTTTAACATCCAGCTCTTAGCTGTCGCATGCCAATCTTCAATACGTATTCTCCCTCCTAGCTTCCAGTTTATGCCGTTGTAATAATTATAGAATTTCATCGCTTCAGAATCAGGCCAATCTTGTTTTTTAAAAAATTCAAAAACTTCATTTTCATTTTGCGGGCGCGCTCGTTTATTAAAGTTTATATTTTTTTTTAATGTTTATTTATGTTTATATTAGGTACTAATGCTTGTCCCAGTACTTGTCCCACTACTTGTTCCACAACTGGTTCAGTACTTGTCCCACTACTTGTCCTAAAAACGAACATCTGTATGCTACTTCCCTTATAGGTGTTGTGAGAAGGCAGATAACGAATATATTTACAATGATCTAACCCCCTTAAACATTGATGATAGGTTGATTTGGAGCCTATTTCAGCCAGTTTCATAACTTCTTCCCGATTGATATAAAAAATTTCCGGAAAACGATACCGATTCCAGAATTGGAATAAGGCGATATACAAACTTATGTGCGTAGGATTTAATCGCGAATCCTTTGAAAAATAGTGAAACACAGCATTCAAATGGTTGATGTAATTCATGACCTTACTCGTATTTGTGATGGATCTTGTTGCCCATGAGGATTTTGTTAATTTCATCGGCATCGTAATAAATGATTCCCCCTATTCTGGTGAAGGGCAAGCTTCCATTGATCCTGAAATTCTGAAGGGTGCCAGGACTGATTTGAAGCAATTTCATGACTTCCGTGGACTTCAGCCATTTTTTTGAACCCGATCCGGATCGATTGTTCAGTAATTTTTTGATTTCTTCCAGGAGTTCTGCTTTGAACTCCATCAAATCTTCGGTGGTAACAATTGTTGTTGGCATAATACATTGAGTTTTTAATAATCCCGCCGCAGGTTATAGTCTTTAAAGCGGCGGGACTGGGTTAATTTGACTTTAGTATTACAAAATTGAAGGGAAATTTTAAAAGAAACAGCCAAGGTGGAACCAACTTGGTGAAAATTTATTTTAGGGCAATTCTGCCTTTATAAGGCAGAATTTTGATAGTTTGCTTCATTAAAAATGGCATTTTTATGGTTTTTGAGCGATTATTTCCAAACAACCAACTTGGTTGTACCTTGGTCTTTTATTCATCCAATTCCTGCATACGTTCAAAGAGATCATTTCTCAGTTTTTCTATAAATTTCACAGGTTCCGCACGTGCTCTCAACCTCAAAAATGTATGGTGATAATCCCCAAGTTCGATGTCCATAATTTTTTCCAGCGTGGCTACCAATTCTTTTAAACTTATTTTACCATGGTTTATAGTGCCGCTATGGTATAATGCGTAGATCAGTTCTGTTAATGCTACTTTAGAAGATGTCCGTCAAATATTTAAATTAAAATAATACTTGTAAGTTTTTGGGTTATTTTGAAAAAGGGAATCGGAAATAAAAGATCCGTTTTATTTAACAGGCTTTGATATCGAACATAAGTAATTGATATTAATAAAATGGAGTACCCAAAAATGGCTTTATTCTGTACCATACAGAATAAAAAAAGGCCTCACATTTCTGTGAAGCCTTGTTACTTCTTCTGCCAATTTTTCAGCTGGATGATCTATTTCCAGTAGCTTTGACTGGAGAAATAAAAGAAACAGCTTTTGGGCTTTGAGCTCGCTTAAGAGCAAATCGTGGGAAGTGCTGAACTCGGGATCCCTGTCATAAATCCGGATGGAATGGAACTTTTTATCATTAAATTTTCGGGTAAAATAAAATACGTCCATATGATCATGATCCAATTCTATGTATTGAATGAAATCGATTTGAGCGAGAAAAAAATCATTGATTTCCTCGATTTTCCGAAGAATATATTTGCGCCTGGATTCTTTTTCCTGATTGGAAAGTTCCAATTCATACCGAAGCAGATTATGATAGAAAATGAGGTAGGATTGCGGATGTTGCT
>JBBRGD010000411.1:0-2217 GCA_038241065.1 Flavobacteriales bacterium | reverse complement strand
GTTAGGTGTTTAAGTTTTTCCTTAAACTCTTTTCATTTGGACGGTTTGACCCTACTATTTTTATACAAGCATGTTGTCCTCCTAATTACATGTTAAATGATTGTTTAAAATAAAGAATATAAATAGCTTTATTCTAAAATTCATTAATATGAACCAAGGTAGTTTTTTTCAAAGAAATTCTTTCGCTTCCAGCACCTCAAGGGGTTTAATTGCAGGATTTTTAGGCGGTCTTGCGGGAACCGCTATTAAGAGCATTGTTGAAAAATTTCTTCCTGTAAGAAAAATTGAACAACGATCAGCCCAGATAAAAATAGTAGATAATTTATCGACCAAGATTCTGGGAAGTCCCATTAGCAGTGATCATGAAGCTTTGGTTGAAAAGTTGGTGAGTTTTCCCTTTGGAGCCAGCATTGGGGCAGCCTACGGATATGGAAAGAAGGATAAAGATGAATTTCGGTTGATTGACGGAGCTGTTTTAGGAGCAACAACCTGGGTTTCTACCCACGAAACTTCCCTACCCCTTTTGGGCCTGGAATCAAAACCCAAAAATATTCCGGTTAGGATGCAGGCCAATGAATTATTTGCCCACGTATTATTTGGGATTACTACAGAGTTGGTTCGCAGTTATGTGAATGAACGTTTGAAAAGGCGATAGTAGAGCAAAAGGAACTTATTGAATCTTATTTAATATTTCTGCAGCTTTTACAAGGGTTTCATCGGTTTTCGCAAAACAAAACCGCAATTGTTTATTATCCTTATTATCAATATTAAAAACTGAAACCGGGATGCTGGCTATTTTGTACTGCTTTATCAGGCGATGGGAAAATTCAACATCATTTTCTCCCGTAATATCCGAGTAATCTAATAGTTGAAAATAAGTACCCGCAGATGCTTTTCCTTTAAATCTACTGCCTGCTATCAATTCCAGAAACCGATCTCTTTTTTGCTGATAAAATTTCCCCAGGTTGAGATAATTTTCCGGGGTTTTAAGATATTCAGCATAGGCCTGCTGCATGGGATGATTTACACAAAAAACAGTTAACTGATGGATTTTTCTAATTTCCCTCATCAATTCTTCCGGAGCCACGCAGTAACCGGTTTTCCAGCCCGTGTTGTGAAAGGTTTTTCCGAAGGAAGCGCAAACCACGGCCCGTTCTGCCAAACCCGGAAATGAAACCGCACTATGATGTTTGTTATCATCAAAAATAAGGTGCTCATAAACCTCATCACTCAGCAAAATAATATCAGTATTTTTTAATAAACTTTCCAGTTTCTTCATATCAGATTCACTCAGTAAATTGCCGCTGGGGTTGTGAGGGGTATTGATGATAATCATCTTGGTTTTTGAAGTGATTCTTTCCTCCACCTTCTGCCAGTCAATACTAAAATCAATTCCTTTTAACTGAATTAAAACCGGGATACCTCCATTGAGCTTGATAGTTGGCTCATAAGTGTCGTATGCGGGCTTAAAAACAATAACTTCATCTCCTTTACGAACAAATGCAGTGATGGCTGCATAAATTGCCTGTGTGGCGCCATGAGTGACTGTTACTTCGGTATTTTCATCATATTTTTTCCGGTATAAAGCTTGGATCTTTTTAACAATTTCGTGCCTGAGTTCCAATACGCCTGCCATTGGAGCATATTGATTATGCCCGGCTTTCATCGCTTTTGTCACCAATTCTTTTAATTGATTATCAGTCTCAAAATTGGGAAAACCCTGAGAAAGGTCGATTGCGTTATGTTTTCCGGCCATTTGGCTCATTATGGTGAAAATGCTGACTTTTTCGCCTTGTAATTTTGATTCAAAAAGATTTGAATGGACCATTGATTATTTTTTAAATAAGATGCAAAAAAAATCCCGGATTCTAAAAGAAACCGGGATTGAATTATTTTTAAAGGGAAATTTTATCCTTTTGTGCTGGCAGACATGAACTCACGGTTCATACGCGCGATGTTTTCAAGAGAAATACCTTTTGGGCATTCAATTTCACAGGCGCCAGTGTTGGTACAATTTCCAAAACCTTCTTTATCCATTTGTTCCACCATAGCAAGTACTCGCCTGTTGGCTTCCAATTTACCTTGGGGAAGTAAAGCAAACTGGCTCACTTTTGCAGCGGTAAACAACATAGCACTCGCATTTTTACAAGCTGCTACGCAGGCTCCACAACCTATGCAGGTTGCAGCATTGAAAGAAAGATCTGAATCCTCCTTGCT
>JBBRGD010000410.1:0-2225 GCA_038241065.1 Flavobacteriales bacterium | reverse complement strand
GTTGTCTTTCGCTTTCATTTTTTTAGGTTATTAATTGAGCGGACTCCCTATAGCCGGGAGCAACATTCACTTAATCATTTTCCCTTATGAGAAACCAATTTTTTGGGATGTTTCATTTGTAAAATTCTTTGCTATTCAGGCCTGCGTTTACATTAGAATGCTAGAATAAACCATAACAAACTTAGTATCCTAATCCCTTAATCTGGGGGAGAATCAGGCAATAATATTTGTTATGGTAATTTCCTAATCAATCAAAAAACCCTTTTTTTTCCGGACAATGCTTCCTTCTTACATGGGGCATTGTGGGAATATTTTCTGCTCAGGCCACACGTTACATATTTCGGTAAAGATCCAGCCTCTCCCATTTTGTATCCACTTCTTCCTGTGCCTTTTTAAGCAATTCTGCTCCTAATTCCGGGTCATTTTTCACCACCCGGTTAAAACGTCCTTCATTATACATAAACTCACTTATAGGTGCGGTAGGTGCTTTGGAATCCAATTTGAATTTTTGCCCTTTTGGTTTGGAAGGATCAAATCTAAAGAGTGGCCAATAACCTGTTTCCACAGCTTTCTCCTGTTGTGAAACTCCATGTTTAAGATCATATCCGTGTTCAACACAATGAGAATACGCAATAATTAATGATGGTCCAGGATATGCTGCAGCTTCTTCAATGGCTTTTAGGGTTTGCAAATTTTTTGCTCCTATTGCCACCTGAGCTACATATACATTCTGATAGGAAATCGCCTGAAGTGCCATATTTTTTTTACTCGTTCTTTTACCTGAAACGGCAAATTTAGCGCTTGCTCCCATTGGAGTGGATTTGGACATTTGCCCGCCGGTATTAGAATAAACTTCTGTATCCAATACCAAAATATTGATATTTTCACCGGTTGATAAAACATGATCAACCCCTCCATACCCTATATCATAAGCCCATCCGTCACCACCAATTATCCAGACTGCTTTCTTGCGAAGGTATTCTGTCAATTGATTTAACTTGTTGGCATTATCATTATTATCAATAATAGCGAGGGTTTCTTTAAGAACTTCGATTTGAGCAAACTTCTCGTCTTTTTGAGCCTGAGTTTCTTCAGGATTATTTAATAAGGCTTCTACCAGTTCACTTCCAACCAGTACTTCTATAGATTTTAATAGATCCACCGCTATTTCCTGTTTTTTGGTAAGGGCTAGTTTCATCCCTAAACCAAACTCGGCATTGTCTTCAAACAGTGAATTGGCCCAGGCAGGACCTCTTCCAAATTGATTGGTTTTGTATGGCGTAGTTGGCAGGTTACCACCGTAAATAGAGCTACATCCGGTGGCGTTGGAGATTAAAATACTATCGCCAAATAGTTGGGTAAGCAATTTAATATAAGGAGTTTCTCCACAACCAGGGCAGGCTCCTGAAAATTCAAATAAGGGTTCTAAAAACTGAGATCCTTTTATGTTGGAAACCTGCAATTCTGAACGGTCATAATACGGTAAATCAACAAAATAGTCCCAATTAGCATTTTCCGCCACATCAACATCATGTTTCCTGGTCATATTGATGGATTTAAAATTTTCGATCTCTTTGCTCTCAGCAGGACAAACTTCTACACAAAGTTCACAACCGGTACAATCTTCGGGGGAAACCTGTAATATATAGGATTCCTTATCACTTGCAAATGGCCGTCCTTTGGCTGACACCATTTTTAAAGATGATGGTGCGCCTACCAATTCTTCATTAGAAACAACTTTAGCCCTTATGGCTGCATGTGGGCAAATGGCAACACATTTATTACATTGTGTACATATGTTGGCGTCATCCCAAACCGGAATAAAATCGGCTATCCCTCGTTTTTCGTATTGTGTTGTTCCGGTTGGAAAAGTACCATCAATTGGGAAAGCACTCACAGGAAGTTCATCTCCCATTCCGGCTAAAATTTTTCCTAAAATCTCTTTTACAAATGGGTCTTCGGTACCGGTCATCATCGGTTGTAATTCCCTGTTGTTAGAGGACTTTAACGGATAAATAACCTTTTGAAGATTTTCCAATGATTTATCAACGGCATCAAAGTTCATTTTTACGATTTTATCCCCATTTTTGGAATAGGTTTTTACAATGGCATCTTTTATTTTCTGAATGGCTTCATTTTTTGGTAAAACCCCGGAAATAGCGAAGAAACAGGTTTGTAAAATAGTATTTGTCCTTTTGCCCAGATTTACATCCTGCGCGACTTTT
>JBBRGD010000409.1:0-2235 GCA_038241065.1 Flavobacteriales bacterium | reverse complement strand
TAGTGTTTGCGAGCATCCCGTGGAGGGCGTGGCCGAATTCGTGAAATAAAGTGGTTACCTCATTAAAAGTTAACAACGAAGGAGTTTTTTTTGTGGGTTTGGTGAAATTGCAAACTATAGAAATATGCGGACGTAAATTTTCTCCTTTCTTTATTTCCTGAGATTTGTAAAAAGTCATCCAGGCCCCGTCCCTCTTTCCCGGTCTTGGATGAAAATCGGCATAAAACAGGGCTACCTCATTGTCATCTTCATCAGTGACATTATAGGTTTTTACATCATGATGGTATTTATCCACATCAAAAACCTCTTTAAAATTTAGATCATATAGCTTATTGGCTACTGTAAAAACCCCGTTAATTACATTGTCAAGTTGGAAATAAGGTTTCAACTTTTCATCGTCAAGATCAAACAGTTTCTGTTTTAGTTTTTCTCCATAATAGGCGGCATCCCATTTTTCCAATCGGTCAATGTTGTTCAATTCCTTACCAAAATTTTCGAGTTCGTTAAATTCCCGTTCAGCTGCGGGTTTTGCTTTTCCCAATAATTCTTCAAGAAATACAGCTACTTTTTCCGGGGTTTCGGCCATTCGTTCTTCCAGAACAAAAGCAGCATGTGTTGGGAAGCCAAGTAAGTTGGCTCTTTGATATCTCAAATTGGCTATTTTAAGCACGTTTTCCTGGTTGTCCAATTCGTCGTTATGAAAACATTTTGCCCCAAACGCCAAGGCCATTTTTTTTCGCAAATTCCTGTTCTTGGCATATTGCATAAATGGAATATAACTTGGATATTCCAATGTAAAAACCCAACCATCTTTATTCTTTTCTTTAGCTACCTCTTTTGCGGCATCTGCAACACTCTTTGGAAGGCCTTCGATATTGTCCTTATCAGTTAAATGAAGTTCGAATCTATTGGTTTCTGCCAGGACATTTTCACCAAATTTTAACCCCAAAGTAGATAATTGCTTATCTATTTCTCTTAACTGATCTTTTTTCTCATCAGAAAGATTTGCGCCATTTCTTGAGAATGCTTTGTATTTGTTGTCTAAAAGCGTGGCCTGCTCGGTATTAAGTACTAAAGAAATTTTGTTAAGATAAACAGAATTTACCCTATTAAAGAGTTCTTTGTTGAGGACGATGTCATTTTTAAATTCTGAAAGCAGGGGTGAAACCTCCTGTGCAATTTTTTGGATCTCATCATTGGTTTCAGCCGAATTCAAATTGAAAAATATACTGGTGACACGATCCAACTGATTTCCGGAAAACTCCAATGCTTCAATGGTATTTTCAAAAGTGGGCGCCTCATTTAATGTTGTGATTGCCAGAATTTCTGCTTTCGCCAGTTCGATCGCTTTTAAAATGGCCGGTTTAAAATGCTCATTTTTTATTTTTGAAAAGGGAGCTGTGTGAAAAATTTGCAGTAATGGATTTTCGGTCTTCATTGGAATGATTGTATTTTTTTAATTTTTAAGAAGTAAATTATCGAAATTTTTAGTTGTTGTTCGACGATCCTTATAAAATTAACGTATATTTAATTTTTATTTTAATATTTGATGTAAAAAAACTAGTAGTCGCTTTTAGGTTTTGATTAATATATTTAGAATGGTTAATAAATAATATTTTTTCGAGAAAAGCCCTACTCTTAGAAAGCCACGTTCTGCGTGGCTTTTTTATTTTTTGAGCCCTTTGGCTCCCTCAATCACCTTCTGTTTTAAGCCCTCTTTGTATGCCAGAACTTTATCTTGCATTGATTTATCTGTAGCTCCAATAATTTGAGCCGCAAGAATCCCTGCATTTTTAGATCCGTTTAAAGCAACTGTTGCTACGGGTACACCCCCGGGCATTTGTAATATTGACAATACTGAATCCCAGCCATCTATGGAATTGCTGGATTTTACAGGAACCCCAATAACCGGTAAAGGAGATAAGGAAGCGATCATTCCGGGTAAATGCGCCGCTCCTCCGGCTCCGGCTATAATTACATTTATTCCTCGGGTATGAGCATTTTTGCCGTATTCAAATAATTTTTCTGGGGTGCGGTGTGCCGATACGATATCAACTTCCACCTCTATGTCAAATTCCTTTAAAATATCTATCGCGTCCTGCATCACTGACAAATCACTGGTGCTTCCCATTATTACTGCTACTTTACTCATCTTTTCAAGGGTTTGATCGTTTAATTATTACTTATAACCTTAATGGTTTTTTTAACTTTTTCTGCAATTTCATGGGCAACCTT
>JBBRGD010000408.1:0-2239 GCA_038241065.1 Flavobacteriales bacterium | reverse complement strand
CTAAACATTGTAATTGAACGAAAAAAACAGGGCTTAAACGTAGCTCCGGAAATGGACGAAAACAACAATATTCTTCTATTTACACTCTCTCCAAATGATTTGGTTTATGTGCCTAACGAGGAAGAGCAAGAAGATCCAGATTTGCTAAATATTAAAAAACTTACTAAGGAGCAGGTGGAAAGAGTTTATAAGATTGTAAGCAGCACCGGAAATAGATTACATTCGATTCCAAATAATATTTCAAAACCTATTATTAATAAAATCGAATTTTCAATTTTAAATAAGCTTGAATTTGATGTCCAAGGGTATTCAATAAAAGAAAATTGCTGGAAGCTAAAAGTTGACCGATTGGGTAATATAAAACATGTAATTATTAATTTAAATGCAGCATCACCCGCACCTGTGAAGATTGGCTCTGTTTTATAAATTTAGCTGGTGAAATGACGACTTTTCCAAAGTTTGGAACTTTGGAAAAGTCAACTAACGAGTGTTGTATAAAGATCAGTCAAAAAAATCAGTATATGAGCATCGAGTTAGAACCAGATAAATTTTATCATATTTACAATCGGGCCAATGGCAATGAGAAATTATTTGTTTCTAATGAAAATTACCGTTTTTTTCTGAGGCGGTGCAAGGATCTAATTTCTCCTATTGCAGATACATTCGCCTATTGCCTGATGCCCAATCATTTTCATCTTTTGGTTAGAATAAAATCTGAAAAAGAGTTACGTACTTTTCCAAAGTTTATGACTTTGAAAAATTTGTTCCTCAGTAAAAGATTCTCCAATTTATTCAGCTCCTACAGCCAGGCCTATAATAAAGAGCAAGGGAGAAAAGGAAGTCTGTTTATGAAAAATTTTAAACGAAAGCCAATCCTGGATGAGGTTTATTTACGAAAAGTAATTCATTATATACATTTTAACCCGGTTCATCATCACTATCACGAAAATATAAAAGCCTGGGAGTTTTGTTCTTATTCAGCAATTATATCTTCAAAACCCACAATCCTGAGGAGAGAAGAAGTAATTGACCTTTTTGATGACCTTGAAAATTTTATCTATTGCCATAAAAATCCACCGGAATTGACCGGAATAGAATGAACTAAACTTTTATACAACTTTTCCAAAGTTTTAAACTTTGAAAAAGTTCAACTCAACAAATTATGATCAAACGCACCCTCTTTTTCGGAAATCCCGCTTACCTCAGCACAAAAAATGAACAGCTGGTGGTTTCTTATCCTGAGGATGATAAAGAGTCTAAAACAGTACCCATTGAAGATATAGGAATGTTGGTGTTGGAAAATCAACAAATTACCATTACCAATGGCTTGATCACTAAACTCATACAGAATAAAGCAGCAGTGGTAAATTGCAATCAGCAACATTTACCTTGTAGTATTTTGCAACCACTGGTGGGACATACCGAACAAACAGAGCGCATTAGGAATCAGCTTAATGCCAGCCTTCCATTAAAGAAAAACCTTTGGCAGCAAACCGTAAGTGCGAAAATCACCAATCAGGGCAGTCATTTATTCCGAAGGAAAAAAAATCATTTAAAACTCGCCCGTTGGGCCGGAGAGGTAAAAAGTGGAGATTCTGAAAATCACGAGGCGGTAGCAGCCGCTTATTATTGGCAGCACCTTTTTGAAATTGAAGGATTTAACCGATACCAGAAAGGAATACCGCCCAATAATTTATTAAATTATGGATATGCTATTTTAAGGGCAATTACAGCCAGAGCACTGGTTGGCAGTGGAATGCTTCCATCAGTAGGAATATTTCACCGAAATAAATATAACGCCTTTTGCCTAGCCGATGATATTATGGAACCGTATCGTCCCTTTGTAGATGACCTGGTGTACGATATTGTACAAACGGGAGAAGATATTACTGAACTCTCTACTTTTTTAAAGACTCAACTTCTTCAAATCCCGGTGCTGGACGTAATCATAGATGGTAAATCAAGTCCATTAATGGTGGCGTTAAGCCGTACCACCAACAGTTTATATGAATGTTTTTTGGGAAGCAGTCGCAAGATCTTATATCCGGTTTATGAATAAATTAAACCTATTATGAGCGTAACGGAGTGCAAGAACGGGCAATAATAGATTAGGGATGGAAGATAAATTTTCAAGGTTAAACCAATATCGAAGTATGTGGGTATTAGTATTTTTTGATTTACCAACCGAAACCCGAAGCGATCGTAAAGCGGCCACCCGTTTTCGAAAAAATTTATTGGA
>JBBRGD010000407.1:0-2273 GCA_038241065.1 Flavobacteriales bacterium | reverse complement strand
TATGATTGCCTATTTTTTCAGGTCTCAGCGAAACGTGATGATCTTGGATATGGAAGAGGATTACAACGCTAATCCCAAAGAAAACATTGACCTGTGGTGGGGAGGGTTAAAATTAAACGGAGCCCTTATGATCGTGATGGCGCATTTGCTGAAACGAAGTCTCGAATGGAGAGATGCGAATCTTACGATTAAAATGGTAGTGCCAAATGAATCTGCCGCCATAGTCGCTGAACGTAATCTGGCCGAAATGATCGATAAAATGCGATCTACTGCCAGCTATGAATTGATCATAGCAGGCAATAGAAAATTTCCAGAAATTCTTGCTGAATCCAGCCGTGAAGCCGATCTGGTTTTTCTTGGTTTAAAAGAACCAGATGATGAGTATGTAGATTACTTTCGCAACCTTCAGGCAAATACTTCCAGCCTAAAAAATAAAGTGTTCATATTATCAGGCGAAGATGTTCCCTTTGAAGAAGTGCTTTTCTAAAATCTTTCTTTCTGGCTATTTTGGGAAAGGGAAGCTGTAAAAAGTACAAGTTTATACAACTTATTCAAAGCTAGCCCTAAAAAATAATATAAAAATGGCAGTTCCATGCAATGGGTTTCAATTTCAAACCAAAATGAAACCCTGAAATTTTTTTTTACAAACTTGTTTAAAGTAACTCCTACGGATTATTCAAAAAATAGACGTTGTTCTAAAAGTCTCACATACTTCTCCTGATATCCTGCTGACAAAAAAGGAGTTTTGTATCCAGTCTAGTGCCAAATGTTTATTATTAGTAAACCGGGTGTAGACACCATGGATCTGTTTCGTGTTCAGACCGAGAACTTTTTGGTTGGGTATAAATCGTCATACCCAGGAATTTCCAATCCACTAATCCTTCTAAGTTATATTGAAAAAAATTAGCTTCATTTGTTTTGTTTACATCTATTTATATTGGTTTCCAATTTGCTCCTCCAATAAAACCAGTTGCCGATGTATCTTTGGAATTACCTGCCTTTTTTTACTAAGTTTTACCTGCTTATAATCTGGAAAAGGTAAAAAGGCGCCAAGAATACGAAATCAGGAAATCGAAGATTCGACCAAGGCAAACCTCACGATAGGAACTGAACTTTTAAATACGGCGGGGTTGGGCGGTGTGCAGGCAGAGGATTAGTTTTTAACTAATTTGAATTATTTTTTCGCATTTTTAAGAACCTGAAAAACCTTTAGTTTTTTACCGGTTAATTTTTCCAGTAAATCTCCTTTTCGCAAAGTTCCCCATATTTCTAGCTCGGGGTCGCTATGTGTAGTAAGAAGCAAATTGATAATTTTTTCTGTATTGTTAATCTCCAATTTCTGCACGTTTTGATAATGGCTTCGATCCAAACCATCGGCAACCCTCAAGAGCCCTGAAAGCTTTTTCACCCTTTTTCGTGATTTTTTATTTAATTGTTTATAGCGTTTGTGCCGCTTGTGCGGTGTAGATTTTCTATGATACCTGGCCACGTTGGCCATAATATTTATTTCATCTTCCTTAAAACCAAGTAAGTCTGAATGCCTAATAAGGTAGAGGGCGTGTTTATGATGTTTTCGGTAAGAAATATAATAACCTATATCGTGCATTAAGCTCGCATATTCCAGCAATTCCCTGTCTGATTCTTTTAATTTCAGTTCTTTTTTGAATTCATCAAAAAGTTGCAGGGAAAAGTTTGAAACGTGACGGGAATGCGCTTCAGCCCAATTACACTTTCGCAGCAACTCGTAAATACTTCTACGTCTTGGATCTTTGAAATTCGCTAAGAGGTCCAGATTAAGTTGCTCTCTATTGTTGTTGATATAATTCAGGATCATTCCTTCCCGAAGCGCTCCTTCAGAAATTTTTATGTTTTCAATTTTAAATTTATCCACAAGAAATTTTACTAAAACCATCCCGGGATTGATTATCTCAACTCTCTTTTCCTCTAAACCCTTTTCTTTGAGACGATGTTTTTTATCCAGTTTCATAAAGTCTTCATATAAATCTTTAAAATCATCTGCGCTAAATTGCAGTTCATTCAGGCTCATTTTAGTGGTAAGAGAATTTCTATCGGCTATCATTTCCCCAATATTCTCCATTGTACCGGAGGAACCGATTATTGTCTTTACCTTATGCTTTTTAGCCAATTTAGTTACTTCCGTCAGTTCTTTCTGAAAATGTTTTTGCAACTTTTTAATGTCTTTTTCTTCAATAGGATCTGAATCTACAAATGCCGCAGCCATCCTGGCAACTCCCAATTTTAAGCTATTGTAA
>JBBRGD010000406.1:0-2284 GCA_038241065.1 Flavobacteriales bacterium | reverse complement strand
ACCGATAATCTGATCCGCTCCGGAGCGATAGATATTATAGTGATTGACTCGGTTGCCGCGCTTACCCCAAAAAGTGAAATCGAAGGGGAAATGGGCGATTCAAAAATGGGTTTACACGCCCGCCTAATGTCCCAGGCTTTGAGAAAACTCACTGCCAGCATAAGCAAAACCAATTGTACCGTTATATTCATCAACCAACTTCGTGAAAAAATTGGGGTTATGTTTGGAAATCCTGAAACAACAACCGGCGGGAATGCCTTAAAATTTTATGCTTCGTTGAGGCTTGATATTAGAAGATCCACTCAAATCAAGGACAGTAGTGCGAATGTTTTAGGTAATAAAACCCGGGTAAAAGTTGTGAAAAACAAAGTTGCTCCTCCGTTTAAAGTAGCTGAATTTGATATTATGTATGGAGAGGGAATTTCAAAAATAGGAGAAATAATTGATATTGGGGTAGATTATGAGATAATCAAGAAAAGTGGCTCATGGTTTAGCTATGAAGACACCAAACTTGGCCAGGGACGTGATGCCGTTAAGGCAGTGCTCAAAGATAATCCTGAACTGATGGAGGAGCTGGAAGAGAAAATTAAGAAGGCCCTAAAGGTGGCAAAAGAATAACAAAAAAAAATCCCGATAAATCGGGATTTTTTCATTTAGATACGCAACCATTTATATGTATTTGCATCTGTTAAATGTACAGCCTATGGTGATGTAAATTATTGCGGATGAAGAAATTAGTATTACTGTTATTTTCATTCGCTTATCTTACAAGTTGCACGAGTGACGATGATGCGGGGAGCCTGACGCCAAATTTGGCAGCAGTCCTATCAGTTACACTTCCCGATAGTTTAGTTCACACTCAGGCTTACGGGATTGAGATAATTTATAAACGCCCCACAAATTGTGATCGTTTTTCGGGATTTGACATCTCCAAAAATGAAAATGAGATTATTATTGGAGTGGTATGCAGTCGTCACACAAGCAATACTAATTGTGTGGATACTGGCAATTTACAAGATAGTGTTACATTAAATTTTGTTGCAGAACGAGATGATTTTTATATCTTTAATTTCTGGCAGGGAAAAAACGCTTTAGGAGAAGATGAATTTTTAATCATTCAAATCCCCGTTACCCAGCCGTAATTTTAAGTAATTAACGAAATTTTCCCGGCATTGAGTTTAAACCAGCTCATTCAAAATTGTAAAAAACAGGATATCAGGGCCCAGGAGCAATTGTACAGGCTATTTGCCAACAAACTATTTGCTGTGTGTTTAAAATATTCCAATAGCCATCAACAGGCAGAGGACAATCTGCAGGATGGCTTTATAACAATATTTGGCAAAATTAAACAATATCAGGATAAAGGTTCTTTTGAAGGCTGGATGAAGCGAATTATGATTAATACTACTCTTCAGAAGTACAGAAAGGAAAGGGTTTTTGAAATCATAAATGAAGAACAGTTAAAAGAACCGGAACTAGAGATTGATGAAGAACTATTATCAGTAGATTATTTGTTGCTCATAATTCAGGAATTGCCTGAAAGATATCGGCAAGTTTTTAATTTGTACGCATTAGATGGCTATTCCCATAAAGAAATTGCCGAAATGCTTGAAATAACGACTGGCACCTCTAAATCAAATCTGTCCAGGGCGAGAATTATATTAAAAGAAAAAATTGAAGCCAATCAAGTGAAAATGGCTAGGTATTCAATATAACCAATGAAAGATAGAAAGCATATAGACAGACTTTATCAGGAGAAATTCAAGGATTTCGAGTCAACTCCACGTGAAGCTGTTTGGAAAAACATTTCTGCCCGTTTACAAAAAAAGGAACGAAAAAGGGGCATTCTTCCACTTTGGTATAAAATTGCCGGGGTTGCGGCTGTCCTTGCTTTGTTTATTAATTTTTCAAACGAATTTTTTAACAAAAAAAGTAAAATTAACAACCAGGAATTTGTAGCATTGGAAGATGAGAATTTTGGGGAGATCAGCATTGCTTCTTCCGCCTACACACAAAATATGTATCAATCCTCCAAAGTTCTTCAGGCATTAATGAAAGAAACCGAAAACCTTGAAGCCAATGAAGCCTTGGAAACGGAATATCATCGGAAAAACATTAAAATAAATTCTTTTAAAAACATTTCCCAGGCCCCAAACCTTATAATTTTTTCAAAAAATTCTGCTTATACTTTTTCAGATCAGAACACACCGGAATCACAAATCGCATCAATTGATCAGGAAAATACACCTGAAATCCTATTGCGTGACCTGCCTATCCCTAAGTC
>JBBRGD010000405.1:0-2287 GCA_038241065.1 Flavobacteriales bacterium | reverse complement strand
CATATTTCTGCTGAGAATAAACGAGATCACACCACCGTCATAATATCTTTTGTAAACTACTCCATTAGTATAATTCCACTGGGTATTGACCGGTAAATAATTTAGAATAAATTGTTTACTTTCGGTATCATTTGCCTCTTTATTCAAAGTAAAATCGTCAATAGAGCCAATCCCGATAAAATATATTTCATTTTTAGTATCTATTTTGTATTTCACTTTGGCATTAAAATCTGTGTATGTTGGTAAAAAAGGAAGACCTATGGCCTTAAATAGAAATTGAAGATAGGATCTCCGTGCTGACAATAAAAATGTGGTTTTATCTGAAAGTGGGCCTTCCAGGGTCACACCAAGATCCGTTGCTCCTACTGTGGCTGTTAGTCCTATTCTGTCATCTCGTCCATCCTTAAATTTAAAATTAAATACGGAACTTAATGTATTACCTCTTGTTACAGGAAAAGCACTGGCAAAAAAATCAACTTCACGGATAAAATCCACATTGATGATTCCCGCAGGACCCCCGGAAGCTCCTTGAGTAGCAAAGTGGTTTATATTCGGGATTTCGATATCATCAATATAAAACCGGTTTTCGTTTGGCGCACCCCCTCTAATGATCAGGTCGTTTCGAAAAGAAGCCGTTGATGTAACCCCAGGCAAAGATTGAATTACTTTACTTATATCCCTGTTTCCACCGGGATTCCTGCGAATTTCAGAAACACCAATATTCTTTAAAGAAAGAGGACTCTCAGAAGTTTTTTTAAATCCCGCAGCTTGGATGGTAACAACGTCCAGCTGTTTGGAGATTTCCCTTATTGTAAAATCCAAAATTGTTGGTCGGGCCCCTTGCACTTCTATTTCAAACAAACGGGATGATTCATAACCAAGGTAGGAAACTTCAATATCAAACAATCCGGGAGACAATCCCTCCATTATGTAACTTCCATCCAATTCGGTGACGGTTCCAAAAGTGGTATTAAGTAATGAAATGGAAGCACCTATAATGGGTTCGTTGTTTTTTTCATCTTTTACTACACCTTTAATAATACCATTTTGAGCTAAAAGATTCATGGAAAGGCCCAAAATAATCCAAACAATAATTTTGTATTTCATGTGTCTCTATTAGATTTTAAATAACTTTGGTGACAAGACAATTAATAGAAAAAAATGTTTACGAAATCAAAAAATACTAAATTGTATTTATAAACTTAAAGGCTTTTACCCATTATTTCCAAATGAAATATGGAAAAAGTAGTAAATATTTATAGCTGGTAAAATAAAATTTTGTTTGTTGAAAACAGAATAAATCAGGTTTTTTAACCAAGTCTTTGTTCTAAAAAAATATAAAGTCAATTTTTGTGTATTCAATAAAAATATACTACTTTGCACCTGTTTTAAAGGATTTGATTGTCATAAACTCCATTTTTAAAAAAAGTGAGAGAGATTTTAAAAAATTCTTTATTTCAAAAATATAATCAAAACTTTCGATCACCTATGCACCCGATAATAAAGAACCTATTTATTCTGCTCATTTTATTTGCGGGCAACTCTCTTTATAGTCAGGTTACGTTGAAAGGTAAAGTAGTTGATTTCAGGACAGGCGAAGAACTTATAGGTGCCTCCGTTTCTGAAAAAAACAACGTGACGAATGGGGTTACCACTGAATTTGATGGTACCTTTGAATTGGAGGTAAACACTCTACCCGTAACATTAATTTTTACTTATATTGGATATGCTGAAACTGAAAATTTGGTCAGCAATACCAAAGATAAATTACTTATAAAACTTCAGGAAGATGCGATTACCATAGATCTGGGCATTGAAATCAAAGGACAAAGGATTGACGAAAAACAAAAAGCGGCACCGCTCACTGTGGAATCGCTGGATGCAATAGCCATTAAACAAACTGCATCCACCGACTTTTACAATGGACTTGGCGCTTTAAAAGGAGTTGATCTGACAACTGCCAGTCTGGGCTTTACGGTCATAAATATGAGAGGGTTTAATAGCACCAGTCCGGTTCGTTCTTTGCAGATCATCGACGGGGTGGATAATCAATCGCCTGGTTTAAATTTTTCATTAGGCAACTTTTTGGGGAGCCCTGAATTGGATATTCAAAAAGTAGATTTGGTCGTAGGCGCCAGTTCTGCTTTTTATGGCCCGAATGCCTTTAATGGTGTAATCAGCATGGAAACTAAAAATCCATTTTTTTCAGAAGGATTATCTGCCAGTATTAAAGTAGGGGAAAGAAATCTGATTGAAACCGCTTTTCGGTTTGCCGCCACAATAAAAA
>JBBRGD010000404.1:0-2290 GCA_038241065.1 Flavobacteriales bacterium | reverse complement strand
TAGAAGTCTAATAAGAAACTTGTATCAAGTAGAACACTATCTCTAATCAAATTGAATTCATGGATATACAGCAAGTTTATCAATAATCTTAATTGAATTTAAAGTTATGAAAGTTCTTTGTTATAGCCGGTCTTCAGCATTATTTGTTAAAAATACATCAATTTCTGTATTCTTGTAAGTACTGAAAAAAATATAAAAGTCACGTGTACGGGGAGATTACATTTCGAGGGATTGAAATTACCGGCTTTGAGAGCAAATCAAGTAAAGAAGAAAAAACTCAAAGATGAGAAGTAAAGAGAATTTTAAAATTGACAAAGACATCAATATAAATGAAAGCACCAAGGAGAGAATAGAAAAATTTCGGCTAAATTTACAAATAATGCTGAGCTAAAAGAATCAAACTTTTAACCAAAAACCCACCTTATGAGCGATTCCAAAATAAGTATTTCCGGCAGTTATTTGATAAAAACGTTTCTTATTATTGGAAGCATTTTGGCAATTCTATACATTGGGTCCAGCCTCTTATTGCCCCTGCTCGTTGCGGCAATTATTGCTATTCTTCTAGACAAACCCACCAAAAAACTGAAGCAGTGGGGATTGCCAAATTGGCTGTCCATAACACTGTCTATTATTTTAATGATAGTGATTTTTCTACTTCTCACGTGGCTCATAGGCTCACAAATAAATACGATGGCAGGCGATTGGCCTACAATAAGGGAAAAGGCGAGTGAAAAATTGAACGGCTTTTCACAATGGGCTAACCAAAATTTAAATTGGGATTATGGGGATTATATAGAAAATAACAAAAGGTTGGTTAAAAAGATGGAAAGTCTGGCAAGTATCTTTCTAGCTTCATTAATGAATTTGCTGTCGCAATCGCTTATAATTTTTGTGTATATAGTACTTTTATTGATGCAGAAGCAAATGTTTATCAATTTCTTTAAAAAACTTACTTCCAACCCCTCTGCAATGACTTCCCTTTTAAGTGATTCATCAAAAATAATTAGTAACTATCTTTTTGGGAAAGCTAAGATTATGATTTTTTTATTCGGTATATATTACCTTGGTTTTTCCCTTGGTTCTGTTCCCTACGCACTGTTTTTAGCAGTGTTTGCGGCGCTTTTTTCCATAATTCCTTATGTTGGTAATATTATAGGCGGCGGTATTGCAGTAATCTTGTCATATTTGTACTCTGGATCAACGCCAGCGCTCATCGTGATTGGTGTGATTTCCGCGGCGCAATTGGTGGAAAATTATATTCTTACCCCGTGGATTATTGGTGAAGAAATCAACTTGAATCCATTTATCACGGTGTTTGGTATTATTCTTTTTTCGGTGCTTTGGGGAATTGTAGGTGCCATTATTGCCCTGCCCATTATCGGCGTACTGAATGTGATATTCGAGCATACCAAAGGAATGGAAGCCTATGCATATTTGATTAAAAGGAAGGATTGATAGCTCAGTTATAAATTGTGCATTTTCTACCAAAATAGAGTCGGCAGTTTTTAATGGAATCTCCAAAGCTACCGATTCTGTGTGTGAACGGTTTTTGGCTCTTTGGTTTCTTTTCATGAATATGAATTGACCTATTCAAAGTTGTGTTTCCAGTTATTTCGGTCATCTTGACTTTCCGAAAACCTTCGGAATCAAATTCCGCTTTCAATTCCGATTCTGTTGTATGGTTGGTCAAAATTTTCAAAGTTTGCCATAAAAACGAAAAATCAAATTCAGATATAATTCCAATTGATTTATCAGATTCCCAAATCGGATTTGTTAATATACCATGAATTATACCTAAATTGCGACTTAAATAATATAGTTCTTTATGAATTTTTTAATGTGGTTTTTTGCCCTTGCAATACTGGGCTTTTTTTTAGTTAAGTTTATCAAACACAAATCCCTCTATCCTTTTATGCCATTTCGCTATGACTTTAGAAAAAGGAGAAATACCTTTAAAAAAACCTTAGAACTTTTAGATAAAACCCAAGCAAAGATTATCGTTGAAACTGGTACATCTCGTGAAGGATTAAGAGGGGCTAAAAGTAATGGTGGTGCAACCATAGTTTTTGGAAAATGGGCTAAATTGAACAATGCGGTGCTCCATTCTGTTGATATCAGTGAAAAATCTATCGAAGTAGCTCAAAAAGAAGTGGATAACCAACAATTAAGTGAAGCAGTAACTATACACCTCTCAGATTCTATTGAATTTTTAACCAACTTTAAAAAGCCTGTTGATTTTCTCTATTTAGATAGTTATGACTATAGTGGTGATCCTGAAGTGCAAGTTAAA
>JBBRGD010000403.1:0-2296 GCA_038241065.1 Flavobacteriales bacterium | reverse complement strand
TGATAGGTATCTTGGGTATAAAATATCAACCCGTAGCCAAGTAAAAGCAATGACATATAAATGGCGGTTTTAGGCCGTTTATTTCTCCAGATCAACTTTAGATCAAGTTGCAAATACGGTGCTAGTTCCCCAAAACGGCTGGTCCACAAAAATTCTTTGGTGTCGGCACTTTTTTTGTTTTCATTTAGAGTGGCATCCAGATAAAATTTGCTTTCAAGGTCTTTCTGGTTCCATTTATATAATATCAAAAATAAAATAACCGGAATTATGGACAAAAATGGATATGTAAGAATGGCATTTAGTCCTTTTGCAAACCAAAAGCTGCTTTCGAATATATTAAAATATTCCAGGATGGCCAGGATTGCGATTATCAGCATTACTGGGATCAAAGCTTTTAAATTGTCGGTAAACCTTTTTTTAATGATGAAATTGGCAAAATTCACAGACAGGGTTAAACCAATCATTGCAATCATCCAGGCCAAAATGGAGCTTATGGGAAATTCGTTTTTATAAATATTAAAAATTCCGAAAGGAATTATTATGAGCAGGGGAAGAAAGTTGAAAAATGAATACAGGGATTTTAAGAGCACAAAATTAACCACTTTCCTTTTCAGGATAGGGAGAATTAAAAGAGGTTTTATATCCAGAACAGGCAGGGTTTGGAGAAAAAATCTATAGGAAAGTTCAGCAAACAGCCATAACAGCAAAAATCTGTTGACAATATAAATGGGTTCTTCTCCCGGAAAATATTCCTGAATAAGTGGGTAAAGTCCTATCCCTATCAATAAAAAAGTCAGGGTAAAATAAAGACCCAGAAATACCATTAAAATTTTTAAGCCAATGCTCTTTCCTGCACTGGCCGATCTGATAAAAGCTTTCCATTCCAGCGAGATTAAACGCTTAAACATTTTTGTGGTTTTTATACAAGTGTTGAAATTTACTGAATTGTTTCAATTTAAAAACTACAGTCTTTGTATTTTTGTAATCAAATATCATGACATGAATGCATTTTATGCTTTAAAGATAAAAGAAATTATACGTGAAACCCCGCAAGCTGTGAGTTTATCTTTTGAAATTCCCCTGGAATTGCAGGATAAATTCTCCTATAAAGCCGGGCAATATACTACTTTAAGAATCCCGTTTGAGGGAAAAGAAATCAGGCGGGCATATTCTCTATGTTCCGCACCCAATAGCGGGGAATTTAAGGTAACGGTTAAAGAAGTTCCCAATGGAAGCTTTTCGGCCTTGGCAAACAACAAATTAAAAGCAGGTGATCTATTGGAAGCACACCCTCCGGAAGGCAAATTTGTTTTTGAACCCCAAGCAATTCCACAAAACTATGCCGCTTTTGCAGTAGGAAGCGGTATCACTCCGGTAATGTCTATCATAAAATCCGTTTTATCCCAAGAACCGGGAAGCAAATTTGTACTTGTTTACGGAAACAGATCACTTGATGATACCATATTTTATAAAGAGTTATTGGAACTTCAGGTAAAATATCCTGACAGGCTTTTTATCGAATTTATTTATAGCCGTACCCGCGAAGAGGATTCCCAATTTGGAAGGATTGAAAAGAGCACAGTAAATTATGTGCTTGAAAATAAATTCAATGACACCGAATTTAAATCGTTTTATTTATGCGGCCCGGAGGAAATGATTCAGAATGTGACTGGCATACTCAAAGAAAAAGGGATCCGGGAAGAAAATATTTTATTTGAATTGTTTACTTTGAAAGATAACGGGGCAATTGACATAAATGTGGAAGGAGAAACAAAACTGACCATAGTGGTAGATGATGAAGAGTCGACTTTTTCAATGGACAAAAAGAAAACCGTGCTGGAAGTAGCTTTAGACCACGATTTAGACGTTCCTTATTCCTGCCAGGGCGGAATATGCAGCAGTTGCATTGCCAGAATAAAAGAAGGCAAGGCTGAAATGCGTAAAAATCAAATTTTAACCGATGACGAAATTGCCGAAGGTTTAATTTTAACCTGTCAGGCACAACCTACAACACCAACCTTAATTGTGGATTATGACGATGTATAAGCCCCAAATATTTTTTCAACCACTTTTTCGGGGGGAATACTTCTCATAACATCTTCATAGCCTTCCGGAACTAAATTTCCATAAACGGAAGTTGGGATTTTTGGAAATTTTTGAAGATCGGGTAAAATGCAATTTTCTATGGGCTGATCAAAAGCCTTAAATCCTGCATACGGATGAGTTACGCCCCAAAGTGTGATAACCGGGACTCCATACATTGCCGCCAAATGTGCATTCCCGCTGTCCATAGACA
>JBBRGD010000402.1:0-2314 GCA_038241065.1 Flavobacteriales bacterium | reverse complement strand
TTTTTATCGTGCTCAATGATAAAATTTACCGCATTGTTACACAAATTACAAACTCCGTCAAAAAGGATAATTTTTTTATCTTTTGGTAATTCCATAAGTTTATTTATAAGATTTTTCATTTTAAGGATTGAGTTATTAATTGAAATGCCTTGTTTTACTTTATAATTCAACTTTTGAGCCACAAATACACGAATAATTGAATATAAAATTCAGCATTTTAGGTGAAAGATAGACCTTGAAATTTATTGAAATGCCATTCAAAAACAGATTAAAAATACAAATTTTTATTCGTGCATTAGTGGCCATTTTTGGAATATATTCATCTTTATTTAAAAATAAAAACCATCATATCTAACTGCTTTACAAATCAAATAATTCTATTTCTTTTTTTTCATAGCCTGCACCAATTCCAACTTGTCCAGAGAAACATTGGTGGTAAACATTCCGTAATTTACTATAGCCTTTCCTTTTTCAATAGTATCAATAGACCCAACGGCCCTGCCATTTTCCATACGCACGCGGTCGCCAACATGTAAAGGATATTTTGGCTTATTGGCTTCAATTTTCTTTTCAATTTCTACTTTTTCCTTTTCTTCTTTCTTGCGCTCCCTTATTACCTCTACTTTTTTTCCGGCTTCTTCAACGACTTTCTTCTCCTTTGCTTTTTTGACCTTTATTTCTTTTGGAGACTCTTTCTTGCGTTTGGAATTTTCAATCTCAACAATTTTCATAAATTCCCCAATCAGATCTTTCTTTTTCTTATTGTCGAAATATTTTTCGCTGAGATCATTTATTTTTTGACCAAGATAGATCAGCCGATGATTACTGTCGTATAATTCCTGATAACTTTCCAGTTTTTGCTGGATCCTGAGATTAGTCTCTTCGAGTTTTTCCTTTTGCTCAGCGGTTTTCAGTTCTTTCGATTTTAATGAATCGGTTGTTTTCTGAAGTTTGCTGCGTTCCTTTTGAAGATCGGCAATACTTTTATCAAATCGGATCTTTCCGCGTTCTACCTTTTTCTTGGACCGGTTTATCAGGCTATATGGAATTCCGTTTTTTTGCGCCACTTCAAAGGTGAATGAACTTCCGGCTTCCCCCAGTTGCAATTTGAACAGGGGTTCCAGCGTTTTGGAATCGAACATCATATTGGCATTGGTCATATTGGGCAACTCGTTGGCCAGCATTTTTAAATTGGCATAATGAGTTGTCAGGATCCCGAAAGATTCCCTTTCATAAAACACTTCCAAAAAGGTTTCTGCAAGCGCGCCTCCCAATTCCGGATCGCTTCCGGTTCCAAATTCGTCGATTAAAAAGAGGGTTTTATCATCACATTTCCGAAGGAAATAATTCATATTCTTTAACCGGTAACTATAGGTGCTCAGGTGATTTTCAATAGATTGATTGTCGCCAATATCGGTTAGGATCCTGTCGAATAAACACATCCTGCTGTATTCGTGAACAGGTATTAATATTCCGCTTTGCAACATTAATTGTAATAGTCCTACTGTTTTCAGGGTAATACTTTTTCCGCCTGCATTTGGTCCGGAAATAACAATGATCCTGTTGTTCTTAGACAATTCTATGCTCTGCGGGAAGGTTTTTTCCCCGTTTTTTTGATTGTTCCGGAGAAGCAGTGGATGGTAGGCGTCTTTCAATGTCAACTCCCTCTCTTTGGTGATCTTTGGTAAAAGACCTTTGATTTCCCTTGCATATTTTGCCTTTGCCGAAATCACATCTATGTCGCTCAGCAATTCCTGGTATTCGTTTAGCAATTCTCGAAAAGGCCGGAGAAAATTGGTAAGTTCCTTTAAGATCCTGTTGACTTCCTCCGTTTCCTCATATTGCAAATTGTTGAGTTCCCGGGTATGGTTCAAGGTAGCTTCTGGTTGAATGTAAACGATGCTTCCGGTTTTGGAATTGCCTAAAATGCCCCCTTTTACCTTTTTGCGATACATGGCTTTTATCGCCAAAACCCTGATATTTTCAACCACACTTTCCCGGATCTCATCTAAATATCCATACTCGTTATACTTTGAAAGTGCGCTCGCAAAACTGGAATTTATTTTTCCCTTAACCTGGTTCATTGCCCTTCGGGTATGGAGCAGGACAGGAGAAGCCTCATCTTTCACCTCCCCAAAACGATTTATTATTTCATCAATTTTCTCATTGATGGCCTTAGTATAGGTGATTGGCTCGGTGGTTTCGTATAAACTTGGATAAAGCTCACTGAATTTATTGAAAAACCGGATCTGGGTATTTGAAGTTTCAGATAAATTTGAAATTTTTTTAAAACTCCCAACTTCCAAAATTGAAT
>JBBRGD010000401.1:0-2318 GCA_038241065.1 Flavobacteriales bacterium | reverse complement strand
CTGAGCAACTTTCCAAAATTTTTACATCCTTAATTTAGTGTAATATTATTTTTATGTGTGGCATTTTTGGAATAATTAACCAACATTCAACAGTAGTTCTTGATAAAAATAGATTGGATAAAGCAATAAATTCAATTAAACATAGAGGACCTAATGTACAGGTTACTGAAATCGTTAATGCTCATGTAGGTTTTGGTCATGCACGCCTGTCTATAATAGAGTTGGGAACACAGAGCGATCAGCCTTTTCATTATAAGCATCTGGTTTTGGTTTTTAATGGGGAAATATACAATTACATAGAATTAAGAGCAGAACTTATTGAAGCGGGGTATCAGTTCAGTACAAAATCTGACACCGAAATTATACCTGCCGCCTATCTGCATTGGGGTGAGGATTGCGTAAACCACTTTAACGGAATGTGGGCTTTTGCCTTATATGATAAAAACAGTGATGAATTGTTTTGTTCGCGGGATCGGTTTGGCGTTAAACCTTTTAATTATACGTTTTTTGAAGGCGCTTTTATTTTTGCTTCAGAAATTAAAGCAATTCTTACCTATGAGCCAAAACTGCGTAAACCAAATTACAATTCAATTTCCAGGTACTGCAGGGAAACAATTGGAGCACAATCAAAAGAAACCTGGTTTGAAGGGATATCCAGGTTACCCCCAGCACATAATTTAAAAATTTCCAACAAAGGACACGAGATTACCAAATATTGGAGTTTCCCAAAAAAAATAAACCATGAGATAACTTTTAAAGAAGCTGAAAAAGAGTATTTGGATCTTTTTAAAGATTCGGTAAAACTGAGAATGCGTAGTGATGTTCCTGTTGGCTTAACCCTTTCTGGTGGAGTAGATTCAGCTTCCATCGCATGTTTAGTTAAGAAGGTCCATACACAACCGTTAAAAGCATATACTGCAAGTTTTCCAAATCAGCCTTTTGATGAATATGAAATTGCAAAGAAGCTTTGCAACCAATTAGGATTTGATTCTGTGGAAGTAAAGGTTGAATATGAATATTATGTTGAAAAGTTAGGTAAGATCGTGTATCATTTAGAGTCGGGGCATGGGTCTCCTGCAATTTATCCCCTTTGGCACATTACTGAACGGGCAAGTGAAGATATTACTGTGTTTTTGGAAGGGCAGGGAGCCGATGAGTTATTAGGAGGTTATATTAATACAGTGTTTGTTGATTACATAAGGGATTTATTGTCAGAAGGTGAAATTTCTGCTGCTGTTGATGAAATTAAACTGCATAAAAAAAACTGGTCCTTAAAGAATTCAGTTTTGTTGAATTTAAGATTGGGGTTATCTCCCTTATTTAGAAAATTATTCAGGAAAGCAAATGGTTTGGAAAATATTTATGCCGGTCCGTTAAAGGAGCATGCGCCTTTTACTTTTGATGAATTTGATTTAAAAAACTTTAGTTCGAAACTAAATAAAAAACTTTCGTTGTTGCATCAGACAGGCCTGGTAAATCTATGACATTATGGCGATGCAATATCCATGTCACACTCGCTGGAAAACAGGTTGCCGTTTATGGATTACAGGTTGGTTGAATTTGCAGCTTCACTTCCGCCGGAATATAAAATTCAGAAAGGTTTGGGAAAGTATATTCATAGAAAAGCAGTGGAGAATTTGGTACCTGAAAACATTCTGAACAATCCTAATAAATTGGGCTTTGTTTCTCCCTTAAAACAAATATTTAAAGATGAAAAATATGGTGCTATAAAATTGCTAACCAGTAAAAAGTTAAATGACCGGGGTTTGTTTGAACCGAAGCATATTTCCAGGCTTATAAAAGAACACCACTCCGGAAAAGTGAACCATGAGCGGATTTTATTTAAAATACTCAGTATTGAACTTTGGTTTCAAAATTTTATAGATAGAAATTAGCTGCTTGAAAAATAAAGTTTTAATTATTCAACCCCTGTTGGCTCATTATAGAAGTTCTTTGTTTTCAAGACTAATTTCTTCTAATGAATTTGATGTAACAGTACTTGCAGGAAAAAATATTGGGAATATAAAAGAGATTAAAAATCAATCTCCAAATATTCAGGCGAACCTTACGAATTTGAAAATTCGAATAGGAAGTCATGTGTTTATTTGGCAATCAGGAGCCGTAAAATTTATACTTCAGCAAAAACCCAAGTTAGTTGTTTTAACGGGTGTGGATCCTCATCTTTTAAGCAATCTTTTCATATCTATTTTTTGCAGGTTATTCTTAAAAACAAAAGTTATTTGGTGGGGTCATGCTTCAGTTGAGCAAAAAGGTAAATTAGGTATTATTTTCAGGAAATTCTTTTTCAACCTGGGGAT
>JBBRGD010000400.1:0-2332 GCA_038241065.1 Flavobacteriales bacterium | reverse complement strand
ATAAAGCTGAAAACGTTCACCATCATATTTCAATAGGCCCGCACTATTGGCGAAGTAAAAATTATCATTTTCTCCCTGAGCAATCATCCAATTCTGATTTCCTCCGGCATACTCATTGGGACTGTAATTAACGACAGGAGGTAGTTCCTGGGTAAATCCGGCGAAGGAAATAAAACACAGTAAAATGAAATAAAAACCTTTCAAAAAATTTAATTTGCACAAATTTAAAGCTAATTTCTGATTCTTTTCAATTAGGAGGATTGCTTGTACAATTAATTTCAATTTTTACAATAAATAATCATCCTCAAATAAATTCAAAAGTTGCGTTTAAATATTGAATTCTTATTATAAGATAGATTTTATTATCTATATATCAATGTAAGTATAATAAATGCCAAGCGACTTATGGTTTAATTAAATTAACCTCCCGTATGAAAAATAACAACTCTTTATTAATAAGCTTAAAAATCAAATTTCGTTTATAAAAATAAAAAAAGTCATATAATGAAAATCAAAAATCCTGTTTTTAGTTACAATGAATTTTACGAATGGATGATAGCGCTTTCCAAAGAAGGCAAATCCTCCGGGGAAGATCAAAGCGAAGTTATGGCTGAATATACCAGCCTGAACAACAAGCGTATGAAACGATTGAACAATACTGTTCACCTTCAGCCGGAATTCATTGAGCTTATTAAAGCAATAAAAAAACCGCAGACCTGGTATCTCATAACCGAAACCTGGTGTGGGGATAGTGCTCAAAATTTGCCAGTAATTGCAAAAATAGCCGCTGCTTCCAATGAAAAAATCGACCTGCGAATAATATTAAGGGATGAAAATCCGGAATGGATCGATAAATATAGGACCAATGGCGGAAAGTCCATTCCCAAACTTGTTTCATTTAATCAGGAGGGCGAGGAGTTATTTTCCTGGGGCCCGCGCCCTCTTTCTGCACATCCTATATTGCTTCACTGGAAAGAAAATCCGCTTGAAGTTACCAAGGCAGATTTTGAAAAGAAATTGCATACCTGGTATGCGCAAGATAAAGCATTAAGTCTCCAAAAAGAGTTTGTGGAGATTTTGGAAAAATTATAAGATCCCGATGTTCTAATTTAACAGCATTTTCTTTTATGCCATAATTGCCCAAAGGAAATAAATCTCCTGATCCATCAGCTTTTATGGCATAAAATTTAAGTGTAAACTTATGTAATAAACTGATCCTCAAATAGGAAAGACCTTCTTTAAGGGGACCTATAAAACAGATTTCCAGTGCAAGTTGGGATGCCAGTACTAATCGAAAATAAAAAATTACCGAAAAATAAAAAAATTTACTTGGTTTCAAAATAATTCTCCACAAAAGCAACCATCTGGTTTTTGGTCAATTTATCACTAATCTGTACCGAAATTCTTTTGCCTTCTAAAAAGTGCTTTTCTAAAATTCGTTCAAAAAACTTATCCTTGGCAGTTCCGGGTCCAAATAAAAGTATATCCCGGTAACCCTCCAGATTTTTTTCCAGCATTTTTAAATATTGCTTAAGTTCCGCTACTCTTTCCGCCACATATATTTTAATGCGTCACTCAGTTACTTTGCCATTCCATCACTTTACAACTTTACAACTATCAGAATCCGGATATTTTAAGTTCTTTACTTTTCCCTACCACTTCTATAGAATAACCAATGAAAAGTTAAACAACCTGCAAAGCTTTAATAAAATAATTAAATTTACGGAAGCAACTCAATATTTCAAGTACCATTAAGTGATGGAGATTGAATTTAATAACGGTAAAAACTAATTTAACGATTATGGCAGAAGAATCTAGCTTCAGCTCAAAATATCTTTTACGGGCGTTACAAGGAGATTATCATCCCTTTACTCCTAACTTTCTTACAATAGATGAAAACCGGGTGGAATTTCAACGCCGAAATTGGCATATGATCTCTATTGATACAGAAACCCTGGATTTCCAAAATATTACGGGAATTACAGTAGATAAACACATTTTCGGGGCAACCTTAAATTTTAAAAGCACCGGTTCTGATCCTATAATTGTCCTCGGTTTTGGAAAAAAAGATGCCGACAAAATTCGCCAACTCTGCATGGCCAATGTTATGGAAAACACGCAGAGAAGAACATCCCAGGCAATGTCTAGCGCACTCAAAAATTCCAGGGGACCGCAAATAAGTGTGGCCGACGAACTTCAAAAGCTAAAAAACCTGGTAGATGCCGGCATCCTAACACAAACCGAATTTGAAGAACAAAAAGCAAAACTCCTGAGAGGATAATTGGAGTTTCTTTAGTCCTGATTTCAGGCTAAAAAACCTCCAAGTTAAAAG
>JBBRGD010000399.1:0-2333 GCA_038241065.1 Flavobacteriales bacterium | reverse complement strand
AATTTCAACCGAATCAGGAGTGTCACTGTGCAAACAAAAAGTAGTAGCATTGCAGTCTAATTTTTGCCCGTTTTCACAGGTGATTTTTTTATTGGAATACATAGATAAAAGGTGTTGAAAAACAAGCTCCTTTTGAGAGATCAATGCATTGGGTTTTGAACGGGAAACCAGGCTGTAATTTTCGTTGTAATTCCTATCGGAAAAGGCTTCAAAAATCACTTTTATTTTACCTTCAGCAAGTCTGGAAATCACCGAATTCTGAGGTGCATAAACCGGAAAATTTTCTTCAAATTCCAGTATGGAATCGATCACGATTCTGGCAATACTTTCATCTTTTGCGGCATCATTATACAGGGCTCCATGAGGTTTAATATGGGTGAGTTTTCCACCTTCTGCTTCAGCGATTTGTTTTAAACTCAAAATTTGCGCTACTATGGAAAGTTTCAAATCTTCAGCAGAAATTTTCATTGATATCCTGCCAAAATTTTCTTTATCCGGATACGATGGATGAGCTCCTATTTCAACCTTGTTTTCCATAGCGAGCATAACAGTTTGATGCATGCTTTCCAGCGTTCCGGCATGTCCTCCACAAGCGATATTGCAGGCAGAGATCAGCGGCATTAATTCTTGGTCATGGTGCCCGCCTTCACCTAAATCACAATTGATATGTATATCATTCATAGTCTCACGAATCAGTTCATTAAAGTTTGAGTGCATAAAACATCTAAAGTTAAGAAATCCTGTAACTAATCCGTTAATAATTTTTGAGCACCCAAAATGCCTGAAGTAAAGGAGGCTTCAATTTTACGGGTGATACAAGCTATAGCTGAAGTGAGGATAAAAATATTCCCAATAATAAGATCGCAGGCTCTATTGCCTTAAATTTTAGTGTTTTTAAACCCTTCTCCCAACCGAAAAACCCTTTTACAACTATACGGCGGCCAAAGGCGCGATGATGGAAGATGTGATCCCTGCCGCCAACAAACCAATAGCAATAAACCAGGTAGCAAATTCTCCAAACAAAGGTTTCACACCTACTGCAAGATCAACCGCGGAAGTTACATTATCTAGATTAATGGCCGCAGCACTAATAACAATTGCCTTTGAAAGTTCCTTTCTGCAAGGGTACAAAGTTTAAATGTTCTCAGACCTATAAAAGCTGTCAAAACCATTACTCCCGGACCCACAATTTCTAATCAGTTTTTCACTTTTTGGCTTTGGATTCCTGAAGGGCATATATTGCAAAGCTTCCCAGCCAATGTCCACCTTCATAGCTGTCACCAACTAAATTTGGGAAGGAATAATTAACATGTTTGTTCCCCAGGCTTGTTAAATGAGAATAATCCTCCGGATATTGATTTGCAAGACCATAAAATACCCAGGCACGGCTAAAATTAAGACCGTCGAGATGCACCAATTTTCCATCGGTCCTATCTGAAACTTTACCGGGCTCCAAAGCGAAATCAGGTTTCTTAAGTTGTGGCATAAAATTATCTATCCATATAGAAAAAGCCGCTTTAGACAATACCTTTCTCATTACATCCACCTCTTCCAGACAAGGTGAAAGAAAATCGAATCCGCTTGGCTCCCATGTCATGGGACAATTTTTATCCTTGAGATAAAAATCATTTGCACGTTTTTCGATCAAGGTCCGGAATTCCTCATTTTTTGTTGACACTGCATAATCGTGCGCAAAACTTAAAGCAAATGCCGTATTGGAATGTTCCCCTACCCTGACCGGATAATTTAATTTCGGCAAAAATTCGGTATAACGCGCTACAATTAAGTCTGTTAGGGGTTTTAAATTAGCCGATAATTCTATCCCTATACCAGAATCCCAGGTATTCAGTTCTTCAGACAGTTTTAAAAGCCAAGCCCAACCATAAGTTCGCTCGTAATCTTCACTGTGCTCAGTTTTAAAATAGGCGACTTCTGCAGCAATATTTTCTTTTGAAAGGGAGGTTTCAAGTTTTTCTTTTATTTCCCGCGCATTATCTATTTTGGGGAATTGTTTCAATAATTTCACTAAAGTCCAATGTGCATGAACAGAGGAATGCCAATCAAAACAGCCATAAAAAGCAGGATGAAGTTCTTCTGGGGATTGTAGATCTTTTTCCCCACCAAGGGTTTGCCCTAATTTGTTGGGATATTCAATGCTAAGGCAGGCTAAAGGCAGTTTTACGAGTTTGTTAGCTTCTTCTAAATTCAATGCAATTATATCTTCATCTAAAAGAGCATCAATGGAAAAAGCCTCACTGGAATCAGCATCATTATTCAGATTTTGATCATTTTTTTTGCGATCTTCACCTTTACAACCAATCAATAATAGTATT
>JBBRGD010000398.1:0-2337 GCA_038241065.1 Flavobacteriales bacterium | reverse complement strand
GAGGATTACCCCATCAAAATTCAACTTTTCATTAAAAGATTTCGCGGTGTTCACCGCATCCTGACCTGTCATGGAATCCACCACGAACAGGATTTCCTCAGGTTTGATAGCATCGCGAATATTTGCAATTTCAGTCATCATAGCCTCATCTACCGCCAAACGACCTGCAGTATCTATAATTACCACATTGTGACCATTCTTCTTAGCATGAGCAATAGCTGCTTTTGAAATTGCAACGGGATCCTGATTTCCTTCGTCGCTAAAAACCTCAACCCCTACTTGCTCTCCAACAACTTGTAATTGCTGAATTGCAGCAGGCCTGTAAACATCACAGGCAACCAAAAGAGGATTTTTGGATTTTTTATTTTTGAGATAATTCGCTAGTTTTCCGGAAAAGGTGGTTTTACCACTTCCCTGCAAACCAGCCATTAATATTACCGAAGGATTTCCAGAAATGTTAATTCCTTCAGCCTCCCCACCCATTAATTGGGTTAACTCATCTTTAACGAGTTTCACCATTAACTGCCCGGGCTTTAACGCTGATAACACGTTTTGCCCCATGGCTTTTTCCTTAACAATGGAGGTAAATTCTTTAGCTATTTTATAATTTACATCGGCATCAACCAGCGCACGGCGTACTTCCTTTAAGGTTTCTGCAACATTTATCTCGGTGATTTGTCCATGGCCTTTTAAGACGTGTAAGGCACTATCTAACTTGTCGCTTAAATTATCAAACATAATCTTTCTTGTGTTTTAATATTCCTGCTCCTAAAGTGCAGATTGCAAATTTAATGATTTGATACTGAAGTGAAAAGTTTTATTTTCCGTTTTCCGATAATTCCCTCATCAGGTGTTTACATCCTCTCTGGCACTTGGATGCCCAATAGTTGAAAAGCCGATTTAACTACCTTTCCAACTGAATCTGATAATTGAACGCGGAATTTTTTCTCCTCTATTTCTTCTGTTCCTAAAATTGTAACATTTTGATAGAAGGCATTAAATTCTTTTACCAAATCGTAGGTGTAATTGGCAATTAAGGCAGGACTGTGATTCCCAGCGGCCAATTGCACTGTTTCGGGATATAACTGAAGTTGTTTTATCAACTCTTTTTCCTTTTCATGTAAATTATAGCCTTGATCTAATGTGAGTTCCTGAGTATAATCAAAACCGGATTTTCTTAGAATAGATTGGATCCTGGCGTAAGTATATTGGATAAACGGCCCGGTATTTCCCTGAAAATCGACAGATTCCTCCGGATTGAACAGAATACGTTTTTTGGGATCCACCTTGAGTATGTAATACTTTAAAGCACCCAAACCAATTATGGTATATAATTCTTCTTTTTCCTCTTCTGAATACCCATCCAGTTTTCCCAATTCTTCCGAAATAGTTTTTGCTGTTTCTTTCATTTGCCCTATCAGATCATCAGCGTCAACCACTGTTCCTTCGCGGCTTTTCATTCTTCCTTCAGGTAAATCAACCATTCCATAACTTAAATGATACAGATAATTTGACCAATTAAAGCCGAGTTTTTTCAGAATTAAAAACAACACCTTAAAATGATAGTCCTGTTCGTTACCAACGGTGTAAACCATTCCATCTATATCAAAATCTTTTACACGTTGAATTGCAGTTCCAATATCCTGTGTCATGTAAACTGCGGTGCCATCGCTTCGCAACACAATTTTTTCATCCAGACCATCAGCGGTAAGATCAATCCATACGCTGCCATCTTCTTTTTTAAAGAAAACCCCTTTTTTCAGGCCTTGCTCCACCACTTCTTTTCCTAAAAGGTAGGTTTCGCTTTCGTAGTAATTCTTATCGAAATCCACGCCTAAAGCACTGTATGTTTTTTCAAAACCTTCGTACACCCACTGATTCATTTTTTTCCAAAGAGAAATCACCTCAGGATCTCCGCCTTCCCATTTGATGAGCATTTCCTGGGCTTCCAACAAAATAGGTGCTTGTGCCTTGGCTTCCTCTTCGGATTTACCTTCTGCAATTAATTCTGAAATTCCCTTCTTATATTCCTGATCGAATTTAACGTAATAATTTCCTACCAACTTATCGCCTTTTAAACCGGTGGATTCAGGAGTTTCCCCATTCCCAAATCGCTTCCAGGCGAGCATGGATTTACAAATGTGTATTCCCCGGTCATTGATGATCTGGGTTTTGTATACCTTATTCCCGCTTGCTTTTAGTATTTCAGCTACAGAATATCCAAGCAGGTTATTTCTCACATGTCCCAAATGCAACGGCTTATTGGTATTGGGCGAGGAATATTCAACCATAATGGTTTTTGAATTTTCGGTAATCCCAAGTCTGCAAAAATCTTTC